>CAXHHS010000335.1:0-7319 GCA_964015645.1 uncultured bacterium | reverse complement strand
TTTATATGTCCCCTCAGCCTACCAAATAGGGCTTATCGAAGGGTATACGGAGGTTTGGATGAAAATTAGCCGCGACGGCCGCCTGGTTGATCATAAGCTGGTTGGAACTCAGGGTCATCCAACGTTAAAAGAAAGTACGCTCAATGCCTTTTTAGCTTCAGTGCCCTGGAAAGCGTTGCCATCTGACTTCCCCGACCAATACCTGGAATTACGGGTTAGGGTAATTTACCCGAATTTAAAAGAATATTTTCGAAGAGTACAATAGTCGCTATTTGAACCTTTTTTTTGAATAGTATCAACAACAATCAATTACGGAAAACGAATATGCTGGAACTGTTTGAAAAGGGCGGGATAATGATGTACCCGCTAGTGCTAACCTCGATCACTGCCCTTGCTGTTGCCATTGAACGCTTGATTAGCCTTCGCCGAAAAAAAATTTTGATACCGCAAATTATTACAGTTTTGGAACAAATCAATAAAACGGAAGACTTTGGGTTAGCGCGATCCGTTTGCAGCAAATTCAGCGGCCCGTTGCCACATATTGTGGACGCCTGCATCGAAAACCGCGATCTGCCGATTGATGAGCTTCGCTTAACCATCGAAGACGAAGGCCGCCAGCAAGTTCGCTCCCTGCGCCGTGGCTTGCCGATTCTGGAAACCGTTGCCGGTATCGCCCCGCTGTTGGGATTGCTGGGAACGGTTTTGGGGATGATCGAAGTTTTTAGCATCATCGAATCCCTGGGGGTGGGGCAGGCAAAAGCCCTTTCCGGCGGTATTTCCGAAGCGTTAATTACCACCGCCACCGGCCTTATCATCGGGATTCCGGCGCTAATCATCTTTAACTATTTCAGCTCGCGCTCGGATAGTTTAATCCTGGATATCGAAAAATATTCCCTGATGCTCCTGAATAAAATCATTCGCATTCATGCCCATGGCGAAGCGCCGTTGGAAGAATTTAAACTGAGACCCTGATGAAGCTATTAGACGAAAAAAAACGCAAAGCCGTTTTAAATATCACACCGTTGATCGATGTTTTGTTTATTTTGATCATTTTTTTTACGATCACTTCCACCTTTCTGGAGCAGCCGGGCATGAAGCTGGATTTACCAAAAGCCGAAAGCGCCCAAACGCATAAAGTGGAAAAAGCAATTGTTTATCTTACAGAAGATTCCAAGCTGTTTTTGCAGGATCAGGAATTGAAACTAGACAACTTGAAAACTGCTCTTTTAAAGTTGATGGAAGGCCGCGCAGACAAAAGCCTCATCATCAGCGCGGATGAAGGTGTGCAACACGGCCTGGTGGTTCAAGTAATGGATATTGCCCGCAGCAGCAAGGTGGAGAAATTGGTGATCTCGACAGAACCGAAATAATTTGATTTCGGATTTTTTAGGAAAATTATACTTCAATTGACAAATGACCTTTCCCAAACACATAACTTCTCGCAGTCGAATTTGGCCGGTTAGTATCGCGCCAATGATGGAATGGACCGACCGCCACTATCGCAGTTTTATGCGGCAAATTACCCGCCGCACGCTGCTGTATACTGAAATGAAAACCACCGGTGCCGTGATTTTCGGCGACCGCGAGCGGATTATCGGTTTCTCTGACGCGGAAAAACCGGTAGCGCTGCAATTGGGCGGTGATGATCCGAAAGAGATGGCGCAATGCGCGAAAATAGCGGAAGATTGGGGCTACGATGAAGTAAATATCAATGTTGGTTGCCCCAGCAACCGGGTGCAAAAAGGCAACTTTGGGGCTTGTCTTATGGCGCAACCGGAGGTTGTAGCAAACAGCGTTACCGAAATGCGTGCTGCGGTTTCCATTCCGGTAACGGTGAAATGCCGCATTGGGATCGATGAGTTGCAAGAATATGAAGATTTGGCGCGTTTTGTGGAAATTGTTGCCGGCGTCGGCTGCGATCGCTTTATGGTGCACGCCCGCATTGCACTGCTGCAAGGGTTAAATCCAAAGGAGAACCGCACGGTTCCGCCCTTGCGCTACCACGATGTGTATTGCCTCAAAAAAGAGTTTCCGCAATTGATTATCGAAATTAACGGCGGTATTAAAACGATTGAAGATATGTCCCGCCACCTGCAATTTGTAGACGGCGTTATGTTAGGTCGCGCCGCATATGAAAACCCCTTTCTGTTTGCAACCGTCGATCAGCTTTTTTATGGCGATGAGCGCCAGCCGCCCACCCGCCGGGAAATTATTGAGAGAATAATTCCTTATATCGAGGAACAGCGAGCAAAGGATGTTTTTCCCAACCGCATTATCCGCCACATGCACGGGCTGTTTGCGTTCCAACCCGGTACTCGCGCCTGGAAACGCTACCTCAGCGAAAACGCTCACAAACCGGAAACGACTGGCGAAATTTTACGGGGAGCTATTCGTAGTATTCCTGATGATGTTTTGGACGAAAGACCAGAGGTTTCTATACCGGTTGAAGTAATTGGTTAAAACGCAATAATATCATTTCACCAACACCATTTTCCGCCAATCGATAAACTGCTGCGAGCGTTCGGAAAATGGCGTTAATGTAATACGATAAAAATAAATTCCCGAGCTAACCGGCACACCGGATTGATCCCGCCCGTTCCAGCGAAATGAATGCTCACCGACTTCCATTCTTTCAATAACTTCCGCTTTTACGCGCTGACCGAGAATATTGAAAATTTCTAGAGATACTTTTGCTTCGCGTTCGATTGTGAAAGGAATTACCGTTTCATTGTTAAACGGATTAGGAAAGTTTTGATCTAATCGGAAGTTATCCACAAAATTACCATCGATCAACCCATCCGGGCGACCTGGGGCGGTAAGGAGCAGCGTATCGCCCACCGTTAGCGGCTTGGAGGTGATGATGCGAAACACCGTTCCGGTTTCCGGCAAAAGCTGGTTCACGTTTTCCGGGAAATCCGGGTCATACACATCGCCGCCGTTCCAGTTAACCAATACCATACGCGTAAAAGAAGGAACGCTTTGCCAAACATCTTCATTACGATTTTTCCAGAGTTCGGCAACAGATGCAGCGCCGGGGTTATTTTCGTGAGCGGAAGCCAGCCGCTGGTACCCCGCTTCACCTGTGTCATCCGATCCTATCGGCTCCAGCCAAAAAATGCCGTCGGTAAGCGGATCATTCGTTGCACTGGAAGCGCCATGGTCTACATTCCAAAGATTAAATACACCAAATTCCCGCCGGGAAGGGGCGTCGCGCTGATCCTTGATCCAGGGAAAACAACGCCGGTCATCACCGGGATCGTCCACATTCCCGATATTCCAGATTTCAAACGGAATTGCCTCCACGGTTCCGGTAGACCAGGCAAAAAACCCCTTTCCGCCGGTTTCCGTAAAGCGGATTTCATAATCATCCGGGAGGAGGTGATGCAAGCCGGGATCATTGTCTGCGCCGCCGGAAAACTCGCTAATGCGGGTGGCAAATGATTCATACGATACCTGGAAATTGTTGTCATGGTGAATCATCCAGCGGCCGTCAGCCGTTGCCTGCTGGACATCCGAAGGCCGGGCAGATGGAAACCCCTGGAAATCTGCTGCCGCGCCATCCGGCGGAACCAGGGGGCCGGCGAAATTTGCGATAGTTTGGAAGTTTAAAAATCCCGGTTCGTCATTGCGAACTTCAAAACGGATGCCATCTACCACCGGGTGGGGATAGTTTATGGCGCCGGTAATCTTTCCACCGGCAAACTTGATTTCGCTGCTGGTTCGGTCGATTAATTGCCAGTGTAAATTCCCGCTATTTTGGTCTTCAAAAAACGTGATTGCGTAGGACTGTCCGGTTAGCTTATCGGGATCGGAGACGATGGCAGTAACTTTATGCGGCAGACCTGAGACCCGGATCGTTTGCAGCGTATCCTGCCATAACGGGTGCGGCAGCCATTGCGTTACCGGGAAAGTCGTTGCAGTGGTAAGATAATGTCTATCGAACTCTAAGCGGTATGTTAAGGTAACGGAATCGCTGTTTATCGCTCCCTCGGTTACCAGGAACAGCGAATCGGAAATAACTTCTGCCGATGGCGGGATGCGCTGCCGGATAAGCGCTCTTTGGTTAAAAAAGGGAGCGTTCAGTTTGGTCAGTTCCAGCCCGTCGATGGCATTTACACCGTCGCGGTTGCGAAAGCGGAAGGCAATATGCCCTTGTTCCCGGCGATTAAGCCGGCCATCTTGCTGGCCGTTTTCCCAGGTTAAGCGCAGGTCGATCAATTCCGGCGATGGGCGCAAACAAAGCCCGTTAAACATTTCGGAAAATTGGGTTTGCCTCCCGGCAGTTTGGAATTTTAAATCCCCTTTAAAAGCGTATTTCCGATTTTCCACACCGATGGTATTTGCCCAAATTCCATCGCCCGCTGCAGAGTCTCCGTGAGTTCCGTCATCGTAAAGAGTTAAATTAAAACCTGGCTCGGAACCGAATTCCGGTTGAAATTCCGCTTCGCAGCCGGAGACCTCCTCGAAAGTAGAAAGGTCAATTCGGATAAATAAATCGGTGCGAGTTTCTCCCGGTTCCGTTAAAACAGCATGTACCTGCGGCAGCCCGGCGGGATTTCCGTAGTGGGCTTTGATAATCCGTACATTCTCCCGCATTTTAACAAACGAGGAGATGTGATCGCCCTCCGGGTCAATGTCGCCGACCAGGGCGGTAACAACTTCCTGGGTATCGCCGGGCTGCATGGTAAACGGGCCGCAGTTGAGCATAATTCGGCGGTCGGAAGCCCGAAAGTTGTTTCCGCGCCCGTCAATATCGCCTTCCCCGGTTAAGGGATCGCCGTTTAGAGGGAATTTTGTGGGGCGGCCAGCCAAAGGGCCATCACGATGGATATATGGCCGCGGATTTACCACATCATTAATCGGTAAAAATCCTCTAAGTTGGTTATACCAGCTTCTGGTTTGATGATACCCTCCAAGCGGAGGATCGCCAATTGGTGGCGGAATAAAAATGAGTGAACTTACCGGCAAGTTTTTATGATTCGGCAGCGTTCGAAAGTTAAAGAGGGCAGTATCTCCCGGCGATTCAACGACTGGTCCCTGGAGAAGCACGTAACCGGCACTGGCCGGGGCTAATTCGAACCGGTCGTATTGGGAATCTTTTGCTTGCGAATTGTACACAAATCCCATTCCCAGCAGGCTGTCGCAACCGGCGAGGTCATCGCCATAATTGCCTAAATCCGGGTCTGCCCATTGCCCGAGGTACATCGAATCAACGACAAAATTGGATTTGTTAATCAAGCGCAGCCGCCGGAACACCGCCTGCCCCCAGGCATTGGGCGCTTTGTAAGTCCATTGGGTAATTTGCGCTTCCAGGCCGATTGGGGGAGAGCCGAGAAAGTTTTCTGTTAGTATCGCATCCAGATCGTTGTACACCAACCAGGTAACCTGGTCGGCATTTTGGATGCCCGGTACATCGATGCCCGGCTCCCAGCGGTTATTGTTGTTTTTATCCGTAAAGGGCGCGCCTAAATCTACCGGCCATTCATCCCAATCCGTTTCATATTGACGGCGAATGGCGTCTATATCGGCTTTCGTTACTTTGGAAACATCGCCGGAATAGAACAACTCGGCAGCGTCAGATAGGAGTTCATCGATTGGAATATTTTTATAATCCCAGCGAATACGGTAAACGCGCGCGCGGGGATTATCGGGAGAAACGGCTTGTGGTAAATTAAAGTCGTCGCCGGGCGTTGCAATCCAGCCGGGTTGCCCGCCGGAAATGTAGGTGCTGCCGCCGACCCGGTAAGGTGCTAAATCCGAATGCATTGTATCGTTGCGAACAATGCCACCCCAGGTAAAACCATCCGCAAAGATCGTCGAGACTGTACCACGCGGATATATCCCACCGGCGCCCCCGGTTATCGGATTTCTCCCGGACTCTCCATTGCTTTTAATCCACAATTGCCAGTTATTGATATTCGAAAGTGTTTGAGAAGGTTGGGCAGCAGATGTCTTTTGTAATGATGATGGAACGGATTTTCCGGTTTCCTCCCCGGCTTGCAAAAACTTTCCGTTAAAGAAGAATAAGAAAAACCCTGCAAGCAAGTTAATCAACATGCCTCTCATAACTGTCCCTCCTTAAGAAACAGGAAGAAAGTTACGACTTTAGAAGGCCGGTTTCAATTCCATAAATGGGGCATTTTTGGGGGAAAAGGAAGGGCATGAGAATAACCTTTGAAAGGTTCCCAACCTTTCAAAGGTTACGCACGATTGCTTATCTCAACAGGGTCATCTTTTTTACCGCGCTAAATTTGCCGGATTCGATTCGATACAGGTAAATCCCGGAAGATACTAAATTTTCGTATTGATCGGTGCCGTTCCAGGTAGCGGTATGAAAACCGGCTTCCTTGTTCTCCGCCAGCAGAGTCTTTACCAATTTTCCGGAGATGTCAAAAATCGTTAATTTCACAAATTCAAAGTCTGAAATCCGAAATCGAATATCGGTGGTGGGATTAAACGGATTCGGAAAATTTTGAAACAGCTGAAAATCCTCCGCAATTACCGGCGGTTTTTCACCGTCTTCGGCAATACCGACGATAATGCCGCCATCGGTCGTTTTTAAAATGCCGGCGTGAGAACTAAGCGCCCAGCCGGTATTTTCGTTGACGAAGAAAATTGTTCTTAAATCAAATTCGCTACCGCTGGGTTGCGGCTGCCAATTGCTGCCGCCATCTTCGGTTTTTAGAATCAGCCCATCAGTGCCGGAAACCCAGCCGCTGGTTTCAGTCACAAAGAAAACCTGGTGTAAATTCCCATTGGTGTTCGATTGTAGCTGCCAGGAATCGCCGCCATTGGTAGAGTTGAGGATCTCGCCGCCGGAACCGATGAGCCAACCGGTTTGTTCATCAAGGAATTGCAAGTCGCGCAACGCACTGATGCCGGCATTACCTTTTTCTTGCCAGCTTAAACCACCATCGGTCGATTTTAAAATCATCGAGGGTGTTCCACCAATCATCCACCCGGTATTCCGATTGACAAATTGCACCGCGCTTAAATGCCTGGGAAAGTTAACGGGAGAAAACCAGGTTTCCCCACCATCGGTCGATTTGATATATGCCCCGCCAGCACCGGCAGCCCATCCGACTTCCTCATCAATAAAAAATATGCCTTCCAGGGAAGCGTTAACACCGCTGTTTTTCGTCTGCCAGAAATTACCACCATCGGTAGTCTTCAACAATGCGCCACGTGTGCCAGCAATCCAACCGGTATTTTCATCTATAAAATGAATGGAAAATAAATTTTCATAACCCCCGCTGTTTTGCGCTATCCAGGAACTGTCTCTTATACACATCTGACGCTGCCGACGAGCTTCTTGGTGT
>CAXHHS010000334.1:0-7333 GCA_964015645.1 uncultured bacterium | reverse complement strand
GACGTGGTCGATCTCGACATCCTTGTGGCGGCAATGGCCGCCGAAGAAAGTGACGACCCAGACGCGCGAGGCGTACTCATGGTCTGAGGTCCAAATCCACCGTTGCGTTTTATCCAAGATTGGATCAATATATAAATCACCATTCTTTCTTTGCGGCTCCATCAATGACATCACCTCTTCCAGTGTTGGCAAACGCCAATCGTTGTAATCGCCAAACTCCTTTGCGTTCAAATCAGCAATATATTGATGAGCATCTTTATAATTCATTCTAGAATTCGATCCGGATTGCTGCCACATTAAACCGCTGGCGCGGTCGTAAACGACATTACCGGATTGCTGTTTTTCATATTCGCTGGCAAACCCGGTAGATTTTTTATTCTTATAGCTATCAAAAAATCCCTTTTCTACAATCATTTTTTTCGTGGCATCTCCCGACAACTTTTCCAGCGGCGTAGAGCGGAATATTGGCTGCTTTGCAGGTTTCGGTTTATGAGCGCCTTGTGGCGTTACGGTTTTTGCCTGTTTTAGCGCTGCTTGTAATTTCCGAATTTGTGCTTTTTGACCGGCTAACTGTGTTTTGACGGTTTCCAGTTCTTTTTGTAAAGCGGTATTTTGGGAGGCGGTTTTTGTCAAACCGGTTTTTGCTTGCCGCAACTCCTTCTGCAGCATTTGGTGCTGTTCTTTGGCAACCGCTTGTTGTAACTGTTTTTCTTTTTCTTTTAAGAGCGTTTCCTGTGCTTTTAGCACGTGGCGGAGTTGTTCCACTTCGCCGTGGGGCACAAAGGCATCGTGTGGTTTAAAATCCTGCACCGGGTTGCTCGGTTCCTGCCGCCAATCGTTTATGTGGTTCAGGCAATCCATTAAGCGGTTTTTTAATTCTGCCAGGCCAGCTTCGGTTTGTTCATATAAAATCAAATTGTAGGTGCGAATATCGAAGGGGATTTCTTCATCCTTTTGCAGCACCATCACGGTTTTGTTATCGATGGCATGGGAGACACCCATCTCGTAAAACACGTTGGGGTTCCAGCCGGTGAGATCGGCAATCATGGCGTGGCTTTTAAAAATGTGCTGGATAATTTTTTTGTTGATGTTGTAAACGCCTTTTAGTTCATCGACTCGCAGGGCATGCAAACCGGTTTCTTCACAGGCCGGTTTTATCGCTTTATAATAGACCTCTTTCAACGCATCCTTAAACGGCATAATGATGAAGCAGAGTTTTTTCTTTGTAGTGCTCATAAGCGGAATTACCTTCTGATGATAGAGTTTGCGGCCAATCGAGTGTTTTACGTAAAAAACATCGTAGATGTTAAATTATTGCAGCACCGAGAATCTCCATCGAAACATATCCTCGTAGAGGATACATAAAAGAGCTGCGAATACAAATATATCCTCTACGAGGATTTGAATACCCGGGGTGATGTCTCATATCTACAATAATACAACCTCTACGAGGTTATCTAAGGACTCAAAAGATAATCGCAACCGGTAATAAAATCAAGCGGTTGATGGAAGGCAGGGAGCGAAGCTTAAACACTCGAAAGATTTATTTTGCAAAGAATACCGGCGCAGGTTACATTACTTTATGGTACCAAGAGCAGGTTTGTAGTTCACTCCGGCTTTCCGGGGTGGGCAGCCTGAAGGCTGAACTACGAACCTAACTATGAACGGATAGGAGCCTATAATGCCCAAAATCTGTTATCTTTCCGATAGTAAAGAGGTTGATGCCCATCCCGATAAAACGATTTTGCAAGCCTCGCTGGAAAACGGTATTCCGCATTACTACATTTGCGGCGGAAATACCCGCTGCACCACCTGCCGGGTATCGATTGTCGAGGGCCTGGAAAACTGCCAGCCGCGCAACGAGAAGGAGCAGATGGTGGCGGAAGAGATGCACTTTAGCCCCGCCATTCGCCTGGCCTGCCAAACGAAAATTTCCGGTGAGGTTAAACTCCGCCGCCTGGTAATGGATAAAGACGATCTCGCCTTTACCAGCCAGCAAATTGTGGAACGGGTGCGCTCGGAAGTTTTGGCGATGGCCGATACGGAAGATTTTGTGAACATCATCGGGGTGTTTTGGGAAGGATTGCAAGACCTGGGCATTTATACGGATTACTGCGCCATCAAAATTACCAGCGAAGATGGAGAATCCAACGAGGTATATGCCGCGGCTTCCGATTGGCTGGAGCAGCAATACGGCGTGCCGCCGATAAAGCGCAACATTGTCAATAAAATGCACTGTTATCACCGCACAATGGCGCATTCAAAGGAGAAAATGTCACTCCCGGAAAAAACGCGTAACAGTGCATCTGCTACGGAAGCGGAAACAAAACTGTATGTAAAATATACTCGCAGCGGTTGGATCGACGAGATACCCCCGGATGAAAAACAGCCGAAATCCTGGATGGTCGCACCGTTTACATACGGAATTATCAACATCCATAGCTTTCGGGTAAAGCGGTTCCCGGAGAGCACGGAGATGATTCTGAAAAACTTTTCCGACGCCGTTTCCCTGGCATACGCCCGCTTGTCGGATTTCCGCCGTTTGGAGCAGCGCAATCAGGAGCTTCAAAAAACTTACCGCCAGTTGCAAGATACTCAAACCGAATTGCTGCAATCCGCGAAACTGGCTTCGCTGGGAAGATTGGTTTCCGGGGTTGCGCACGAAATCAATTCCCCCCTGGGCGCACTGAAAAGCAGCATCGATACCTACATCCGCTCGTTCGAAAAAATTCACCAGGTGCTGAATGATGAATCCATTCAAGAAGAACTTCGCGAACATCCGTCGTTATCAAAAATTTTTCGCTTTATCGACAATCTGAATTTGACGACGCGCTCCTCTGTCGAGCGCATCGATATGGTGGTAAGCGGTCTGCGTAAATTCTCCCACCTCGACCGGGCGGAAGTGGCGGAAATGGATGTTCACGAAGGTATTAACGAGGCGCTGGCACTCACGGAGCACCTGTTTAAAGACCGTGTTGAGGTTCATAAAACGTTTGGCGAAATTCCCAAAATGAATGCTTATCCTACCCAGTTAAACCAGGCGTTTATGAATTTGCTGGAGAATGCCAACGAGGCCATCGAAACCACGGGTGAGATTTTTATCAAAACCGAATTTCGGAAACCGTTTGTGGTAATCGAGTTTCGCGATACCGGTAAAGGCATTCCGCCGGAACATCTCTCACAAATTTTCGATCCCGGGTTTACCACCAAAGGCGTCGGCGTGGGTACCGGCATGGGGCTATCGATTTTGTATAAAATTATTCAAAATCACCGGGGAAAAGTGGATGTGGAAAGCGAAGTCGGCAAAGGCACGACGTTCTGTTTGCAATTGCCGGTGGATGTGTTGGGGAAAAGTACTTGAGGGGGCGTTTTTGTGAATTTCAAAAAGTTTTTTTACACAGAGCATCCTGAGTAGCCGAACGTTGTTTGTTCAGCGTATCGAAGGGTGCTGACCTTGAGTGAAATCGAAAGGCTGGTTCAGGAAGAAATTTCAACTTGTGATTCGCGTTAGAAATCTAAAAAAAGCTGCTGCCAGATTTTTTTACTCATCGCCTTTATTTACCCTCTCACTCCACCCCTCGCAACATCACCGAAGTATAGGCCTGCGGATCATTCAAAACACCGTCTAACAACGTGCGCATGGTGTAATATGGCTGCATGTCGATAATCGCGTGATCGGCCATTTCTTTCATTTCGATACCGGTTACCAGGGTGTGGTCTTCCTTGAGTAAAAATTCCACCTGGCCGTTTTGCCAGAGATAGACTTTGGTATTGGGATTAAAGGCCAACAAATATTCCTTCGCTTTTATACGGCCTTTTAAACAATAGGGATCGATGAAATAAAAGCCATCGTAACTATTAAACTGTTTGTAACTATCTTCGGAGAAGAAGAAGCGTGGCTTCTCGATAAAAGGGCCGCCGTATTCCGGGCAGTAAGTATCGCAATCGCCGCACTCGTTACAAAAATCCGCTAAATTGGCAATCTGGAATTTTTGCTCTAATACAAACTCCTCCCCAGGCAAAGGGATAAAATAACCTTCGCTGGAGTAAAGGAAATTCATCATAGTGGTTGTTTGCTCGCCGGTGGGAATGGAAAAGTTAGCGGCATTGGGACATACTGGCAAACATTTATTGCAGGTAATGCAATCGAACAACGTTAAATGGCTGTCGATTTTTTTCGGCGGCTTTTTGTTTTTTTCATAATGATAGCGCGGATTGTTAACCAATTCCGGCACGATGCGGCGGGCATTATCCATTCCGGCGCTAAATACACTTTTGCGCGCGGAATCCGCAGCGGTTTGGATGATAAACTGCTCCATGCTGTTGCAGTCGCTTTTTGCCATCGCGGATTGCAGCTCACTTAAATAACCGAACATGCGGGTGTAGCCGCCGGTTTTTAGCAGATCGGTGCAGGTGGTAATGGGCCGCATGTTGCAAAGCAGCGCATCAACAAAATTATGCTTTGCGATACCGGCAGAAAAGGAGATGTGAAAATCATCGCCCATTGCGCTGCGAAAACGGTGCATGGCATTCATGGAAATAACATGCAGCGGTGCGCCGGAGAGATACATCACCTCATCCGTAAAAATCTCCTCATTGTTCTTAACCACTAATGTATTAGTAAATTTAGCGCCGGTGCACACTCCGTGTTTTTTGGCGAAGGTTTGCAGCCGTTTCATCATCTCGACGCCTTCATCAAATTGAAGATCGTTTTCGAAAGCCGCCGGATCCAGTTCGATGTGGGTGTAGCCGAGGTCGTCGAGCGTTTTGCGGGCAAAATCGTAGCCTAAAATCGTGGGATTCATTTTCACAATGGTGTGCAGGCCATGTTCGCTGATAAGATGCTCGACGATCTTTTCGATCTCATCGCGCGGGCAGCCGTGAAAGGTAGAAAGCGTGGCGGAGTTGGCAATTTTCGGATCAATCTTGAGCGTTTTGAATTGCTCGTGCTCGCCGGTGAGAGTATCCAAAATTTCGGCGATATCTTTCTCAGCATTTTGAATGTGCTTTAACCAGCGGTTAATTTCCGGGGAGGAAATCCCTTTGAGATCGTATCCAACGGAAATATCAAAAACGGTGCTGTAAAAAGGATCGCCTTTGGGAACGCCGAGGAGTTCCATCTCTTCGATAATTTTTAGCAGCACCCAGGCGATGATGTATTCCCGCAGCGAATCCTCCAGGCGTAATTCCTGTGACCATTCCACGTTAAACCCGATATTGCGAACGTCGATGCACGGGCGGGGAATTTCCAACTGATCAAGAATTTGCACCGTCTTCAACTCCATAATTCGCCCGCCGCCGAGGAAGGAGAGAATAATATTCTGCACCATCTGCGTATGCGGCCCCGATGCCGGCCCCAAGACGGTCGCTGCCTTTTTATCATGAAAATCGACTGAAAAGTCGAAACCATCGAATCCGAGGAAGAACTTCCGCTTCGGATAGCCGTAGATGGATTCTTTCGTTTCAAATTCCGCTAGAATACTTTTTAAGTGAGTGTCGAGATTGAGACCGAATAGTTCTGCCATGTGGGGAGATACTCCTTTGTTTTAAGTAGGCAGCCGCTTAAAACGAGCATCCTGAGTAACCGAACGTCGTTTGTTCGGCGTATCGAAGGGTGCAGGAACCCCCTTCCGCCCCTTCGATACGCGATTTAAAAGGCAAATCGCTACTCAGGATGCTGGGTTAGAGAGGCCTCTTAAATTCACCTGTACTTATAATTGACCTCTTGCCGTTATTTTTAATTTACCTATTGCTTACTATAACCTACTGCCTACTATGAATGAAACCGCCGCCAAACTCCCTGCGCCACCTTCTGTGACTCCGCCGCAATCTTCGCCTCGTTAATGCCAAGCACCTGCTTGTTTTGCATAATGATGTTGCCATTGATGATAGTGGTATCCACAGGCGCATCGGCGATGCCGAAGAGAAAGTGGCCCCAGAAATTGTCCGGCGTCATCGGTGTGGGGAGAAAATAGTCGATTAAGATGAGATCGGCGAGATAGGTCGGTTTTACTTTGCCGACAAGCTGGCCGCTGAGCCGCCAATAAATCTCAGGGTTATTTTTCAGAGTGATTTGCTGGATTTCCTGCCAGCCAACATTCGAGTTTTTTAGATCGTGCTTGTGCAGTAGGTTTGCCGTTCGCACATCAGGCCATAGGCCGGGGGACATGCCATCGGTACCAATGCCGAGTAAAATGTCACGCTGCAACAGGCTAAAAATATCCGCGCGGCCAACAGCATTATTCATATTTGATTGGGGATTGTGGACAACAATCGTATCAGTTTCTGCCAGGATGTCTTTTTCTTCTTCATCCACATGAATGCAATGCGCGGCAATCGACTCTTTACCGAGGATTTCGAACTGCTGCAAGCGCTCCACCACGCTGTAAATATATTTCCGTTTGGTGAATTCTGCATCGCAGCCATCTTCCAAAACATGAATGTGGCAACCTTTTTTAAGCGATTTACTTAAGGCGGCGGCGGACTCCAATGTATCGTTGTCCAGCGTAAAAGAGGCGTGTAGGCCGATCATAGCATCGAAAAGATGATCAGCATCATTTCGCCTCGCTGCGATACACTTTTTGGCGTACCGCTCATTTTCTCGCAAACCGTGCCGGGCAATTTCTTTTCCATCGCGGTCGGAAATTTCGTAGCAGAGAATGCCGCGCATGCCGACTTTTTGGAGCGCTTCTTCGATGCGGTCGAGGCTGCCATCCACCGCATTGGGGCTGGCATGGTGGTCGATAACGGCGGTAACCCCTTTTTTGACCGCGGTGATGGCCGGAATGAGCGTGCTGTAATAGACGCCGTCGGAATCCAGGGCGGAATCCAAATTCCACCAGAGCAGTTGCAGGATTTCGTGAAAATTTTGCGGCGCGCCCGGCAGCGCCAACCCGCGGGCATACGTGCCGTAAAAGTGCATGTGGGTGTTGATTAAACCGGGCATCAAAAGGCGGCCCTTGCCGTTCAGCTTTTTGAACGATGCATATTTTTCTTTCAAAACCGCTTCCGGTCCCACATCAACGATCTGCGTTTCCTGAACCACCACGGCATGATCCCGCAAAATCGTATTCCGGTCATCGTTGGTGAAAATAGTGATGTTGTGGATGAGAAAGTCCATCGGTAAACCCGGGTTTTCAGTAGTTTTCGAACTTAAGGTGATTTGATAGTAGGCAGTAGGTAAGTAAGCAATAGGTAGGTTGAATACTTGCCTACTGCTTACTCAATGTCATTAAGTTAAGGATATTTAGTCATGCTGAGCGGAGTCGAAGCATGGCAGAACGCGCTTAAAACCGTCACCCTTCGACTCCGCTCAGGGTGACTTTTGCGCACA
>CAXHHS010000333.1:0-7383 GCA_964015645.1 uncultured bacterium | reverse complement strand
ACCGAACGCTATTCCTGCGAAATGCTCGCGACGTATTATCTCAATATTATTGCCCACCCACAAGCCTGGACCCCGGGAACCAATGGCGTAATTTCCGGCACACCGGTGCTGGTTAAATTAGACGATGACCTGGATTTACACAAAGGTAAGTTAAAAGATAGAATTGTGATGGTGGGAGAGCCACGGAAAACAAAGGATCATTTTGAAGCGGATGCCAGCCGGTTTACGGACGAAGAATTAGAAGAATTAATACAAGCTCAAACACCGGGAGAAGATTCTCCTCGCCAGCAGCGTAGGGAGCAATTTCGCGAACTGTTCCGAAAATGGGGAATCGTGAAAGATTTTTTAATTGAAGAAGGCGCTGCCGTCATTCTACAATCCAGCTGGATTGAGCACGGCACACTTCGGGTAATGAGCGGCGGTTCCTACAAAAACAACGCAGATCCTGCTTTACCGACGCTGGTAATCGCCCTGGAACATTATAATCAGATTGTGCGTTTGCTGGAAAAAGAGATTCCGGTAGATTTGGAAATTAACATTCAAAACCGTTTTGAAACAGAAGATTCCCTCGGCTACAACGTAATTGCCGATTTTCCGGGCACCGATAAAAAGCTCAAGGAGGAGTTAGTAATGTTAGGCGCGCACATCGACGCCTGGCACGGCGGCACCGGTGCTACCGATAACGGCGCCGGTTGCGCAGTGATGATGGAAGCCATTCGTATTTTAAAAGCGCTCGATGTTAAACCGCGGCGAACGATCCGAATTGCGCTTTGGGATGGGGAAGAACAAGGCCTGCTTGGTTCCAAAGGGTATGTCAAAAAACATTTTGGCGATGCGGACAGCCAAACCTTCAAACCGGCGCACGAAAAGTTCTCTGCATATTTTAATATCGATAACGGTACCGGAAAAATCCGCGGCGTTTACTTGCAAGAAAACGACGCCGTGCGCCCCATTTTTGAAGCCTACTTGGAGCCTTTTCACGATCTTGGCGCTTCTACGATTACCATTCGCAATGCCGGGGGCACAGATCATTTGGCTTTCGACGCACTGGGATTGCCGGGTTTTCAATTTATCCAGGATCCCATTGCCTATCGCGCCCGCACCTGGCATACCAATATGGATGTTTTGGATCACACGATGGAAGCCGATTTGATACAAATGTCAGTCATCGTCGCCTCTTTTGTTTATCATACCGCTATGCGAAATGAAAGGCTGCCGCGAAAAGCAATTAATCAGTAATAATTTTGTATTGAATATTACAATTTAGAAAGCTATATTTTTTTACCATTATTTAAAAGATGTTGTTGGAGGGTGTTCAGGGACGCAGTTCCCTTCTTTATTTAACATTTCGAGATAGACGCTGTAGAACCATCAAAAGGTATCACATGAATCTCAGGTTTGTTTTTTTGATTTTAGCTGCCCTGGCATTTGGGGCAATCAACGCCCAGGAACGTTCATCAGATTATTCGAATCTCCTCAAATTATTAGTGGATGATGATGATAACTTCACCACGGTTGGCAGTATTGGTTTGACAGTATCGAATTTCGGTACATTCGGAGATGGATTTGTTGAACAACTTCCATCAGATCAACCCTCTTGTGAATATCCAAAAGGATCGGCTATCGAACACATTTTTATTGGCGGATTGTGGGTAGGCGCGGAAAGCGTAAACGGTATTCGAGTTTCTACCGGGGCTTTTAATATTCCCAGTTTATCCGGCGGCGGCGCAGCAAATTTTGAATATACTAATACTGTTGACGAGAACGATCTTATTATTGAACGCTCTTCCCTGCCCGCAAATAGTTTCTTTTCCCCAGAAGCAATTAGCCACCAGGATTTTGTCGCTGATTTTTCAGATACTAACACATTTATTCCCGGAACCGGTATTCCGATTCCAAATCATTTACCGTTAGGGCTTGGCGTGCACCTGGAATCCTACGCCTGGAATTTCCCCTTTGCCGATGCATTTGTTATCTTAAATTACACTATCACAAATGTTTGGGATGACCCGCTTCAAAATGTATATGTTGGATTATGGGCCGATTTAGTGGTGCGGAATACAAACCAATTGCTCCCCCGCGTTGGAGGGCCTTTTTATGCGGATGTTGGTGTTGGAGCTGTTGATAACGCTGAATTCAACATGATATATTCCTATGAAACCGATGCCGGAAGTATTAACACTGGTGCGGACAGTTATGTGTCCCTGGTATTTTTAGGCGCGGATGCCCCGGAAGGAGATAATCTTTACCAGGGAGAGTTTATTCACAACTGGTGGTTGTTTAGCGGTGGCAGCGACGATTGGGAAAGGCCGCCGGCAGACGAAGCAACCCGTTATGCCCGAATGCAAGAATTTGTTTCGGCAGATGCCTTGAATAGATTGCCCGGCAATTATATGAATCTAATTTCTACCGGGCCGTTTGAACGTATTGATCCCGGTGAATCCGTTAATGTCGTGTTTGCGGTTGTTTGCGGTCGAAAAAACGGCAGTGACCCTTCTTCCATGGATTCAGATTTTCAAAAGCAGAGATTGTTTGAGAATGTTGGATGGGCACAACGTGCTTATCATGGGGAAGACACCAATCGAAACGGTGTTTTGGATTTTATTGGCACCGATTCCACCGAAGATACGGATAATGATGGAACATTGGATCGCTACATTTTACCGACACCACCCACTCCCCCAATATTAAAAACTATCCCGGATAATGGAAAAGTAACCCTGTTATGGGACGATAGCTCCGAGCGTTCTGTCGACCTTATATTAAAGGTTCGGGATTTTGAAGGATACCGCGTTTATCGTTCCTTCCTGGGCGGCGATCTTTCCGGAACCGGTATTTTTGATAATATGCAGCTGATCCATGAATATGACCAGGTCGATGGCATTTTTTACGATACCGGCCTGGAAAGCGTTCGATTGCCGGAGCCTATCACCGAAATAACCACAAATCCCGAAACCGGCTTACAAGACACCGTCAACTTTTGGTATAAATTAGAAATTGACAATCTCCACAATGGCTGGCAATACGCCTTCTCCGTTTCGGCTTTCGATAGCGGAAATGTGGCGTTAAACCTGCCCAGCCTGGAGAGCAGCCGGTTGACAAATGCAGCGATTGTTAGCCCCGGTACGCCGGCAGTTTCCCGGGAGCAGCGCGAGCAGCGGGAAATTGGCGTCTATCCAAATCCCTACAAAGTAAATGCACTTTGGGATGGCGGCCTGGAACGTCAGCGCAAATTGCACTTTTATAATTTACCCCGAAATAGTGAGGTGCGGATATATTCGCTATCCGGAGACCAGGTTGGCACATTTATCCACAATGGCGACACCTATACCGGGCAGGGAATTCAATGGTATGATAATTTCTCGGAAGGCAATACCCTTTTCCCCGGCGGCGAACATGCCTGGGATTTAGTTTCGGAAGCGGATCAAGCCATTGCGACCGGGCTTTACCTCTTCACCGTTAAGGATTTGGATAGCGGTGAAGTATATAAAGGAAAATTTGTTGTTATTAAATAAATGGTTAGGGTATTTCCAATAACCCTAATTTTTAAAATTCCTTTAACCAAACAGCAGGAGGTAGTATGAATTATAAGGTAACGGTTTTTCTTACAGTTGTTCTCTGTTGCTTTTTTGCAATAAGCGGCTCGGTATTCGGCCAGGCTGTGTACGACACTGTAAGCATCGCAGACATTAATTTTGTACCGGACCCCGATACGGATGATGTGTCCCCATTACTTGGCGACACTGTTGTCGTAAGAGGAATGGTTATGCACGATCCACGGACGTTGTTTGTCGGTGCGCGTTGGGCAACGTTTGTTGTTGATCCCGACAATCCACAGGAACCCTGGAGCGGTTATTTTATTATTCAGCATGATACATTTGCCGTGCAGACGCTTTTCGGCTCTGTAGAACCGGGATGGATTTGCTATTTTACAGGCGTTATTAGTGAATTCGGCAACTTAAGCCAATCTGCGTTGCTTACCAATCCGCCTGTTCCAATCACAGTAGAGTCTGTTGGAAATGCTTTACCAGATCCCAAAGTATTAACGACTGCCGATTTGACCACCCGGGGGGCCGGGGAACAATGGGAAGCCCTTTTGGTGAGTTTTGAAGATGCCACGATTGTAAACAATGCCATTAGCTCAAATCGGGCCAGCCTTACTGACGCCAGCGGAGGGCTGAGCTCTATTGGTGATTACTTCTTTTTCTTTCGAAATATGTTTAACAATGGCACTTTTAGCTGGCCATCAAATGGAACGAGAATTGCTGCCAGGGGATTTGTACGAGATAATTCGGATTTCTTCAGCATCGATCCCCGGGATAACGACGATTGGGAAATAATCGGAGGTATGCCGCCGGTCATTAATAATGCAACACGAAATCCTTCCTCACCAACGTCTAGTGACGCTGTAGAAGTTTCCGCTACAATTACAGACGATGTAACGGTTGCAGAAGCGACATTACATTGGAGCTTGAATTGGGGGCCGTTCACCCAGGCATCAATGACAGCAAGTGGAGATACGTATTCGGCAACGATTCCTGCCCAGGCAGATGGTGATTTTGTTCGTTACTTTATTACTGCTGCCGATGATAATGCTGAAGGTACCAGTGTTCCTGGTGATACGTCTTTTGCTAATGGAAATGTTATCAATTACGTGGTTCGTGATGGCGGCGTGACGATTGCAGATATCCAAAACACCTACGGGTATGGCAATGACGCTTCTGGATACGTTAATCTGACGGTTACATTAAACGGGAGTTTTACGGTAACAACGGATTCTACGACCTTTAACGGCGACGTTTACGCACAGGAGGCCGCTGATAGATGGTCCGGCATTTGGGTAAACGATATCTCTGACCTGGGTATGGGGAATTTCCTTACCAGGGGTGATGAAATCACCAGCGTCACTGGCCAGGTACAGGAAGTTTTTGGCGTAACCCGCATCGATCTCATCACCGATTTACAGTGGTCGGCAGGCACCGGAACGTCATCGGATCCGGTAGTGTTGCAAACCGGCCAAATTAATACTGGAGGTGTGGATGCAGAAGCCTATGAAGGTGTTTTAGTGAGAGTCGAAAATGTAACCGTTAGCAACGAATTACCGGATGCGCCCAGTAATTTCGGCGAATTCGCCGTAGATGACGGCAGCGGTGAAGTACGAGTTGATGATCTTTCCAACAACTTTAATGGAAACAATAACTTAGACTTTACAAACGGTTTGGCGCTCGATTATGTTGTTGGTATTCAATATTTCAGTTTCAGCAACAACAAAATGCTTCCGCGAGACACCCTGGATATTGGAATTAGCACCAGTATTGGAGATGACGGGCAATTGATCCCGGAAACATTCTCGCTGGAACAAAATTATCCCAACCCCTTTAATCCCACGACCAATATCGTCTTTAATATTGCCCAATCCGGCGATTACAGCCTGGAAATTTATAATGTCGTCGGCCAGAAAATCTCGACATTATTTAACGGGCAAAGGTCTCCCGGGCAGCATCAAGTTACCTGGAACGCGATTGATGATTTTGGCAACCGGGTTGGTTCCGGCATCTATTTTTATCGTCTTACCGGCAACAATGTAAACCTGGTTAAAAAGATGATTCTTTTAAAATAATTTTTTCGAATTGCTCCGGTATCGGGAATTTGACACTCGATACCGGGGTACTTTTTAGCAATAATTCAAATTATAAGTTGAAGTTTATGAGAGTTTTTTAGCGATCAGGAAAGGGTGTTAAGTTCTTTGTAAAACCCTTTTCGCAAAGCGACCACTTACGTGGCAGGGTTTGGGCGTTTTGGATATTCGAACCCAGGGTTCGCCTAAATTGCGAACCCTGGGTTGCGACCTGTAACACCGTTGGCGTTTTCCTTTTACTGCGAAGCCGTTTTAGACCAAAGCCCAGGGTAACATCCTGGGATAGAGACGCCAAAATATATTTATACCCTGAAAGGGTAACAAAAAACCCTCAATCTTTTAGACCCTTAACGGCCTGCTCTATTAGCAGGGAATTTAAGGGGCGCCAAAGACTCAAACGCATATATAAAACTCTCTATCTCAAAAACACATTTTGGATGCGAATGAATTTACAGCAACAAATACCCGTTTTAATTTGCCACATCTTATTTGTTTTTATACTGGTAAGTTGTGAGAAAGATATTACCGGCGACCGTATTCAGAATTTGCCGCCGGAAACCACCGTATTTATCCAAAGCGATGATACGCTTAATTTTACACCAAGCGTGCAGCAGCTTTTTTGGGATGGCCGCGATGCCGACGGATTTGTCACCGGCTTCTTTTATACCTTTGAGGTTAACCCGCAGCCGGATGATTGGATTTGGACCACCGAGCGCTCCGGCATTTTCCCCCTGGAAATTATCGGCAGCGATACAACGTATGCCTTCCAGGTAAAAGCAGTCGATAACGACAATTTGGAAGACCCGACACCGGCGACGCAACTTATTCCTATTGCCAATAGCAGGCCGGAAATCGAATGGGAAATCGGTCGCGCAATTCCGGACACGACATTTACCGTCGCTAATTTTGCCTGGAGAGCATCCGATCCTGACGGCGATTTAACCATCCAATTTTTTGAGTATGCCCTGGATGATACTTCCAACTGGATACAAATTCCTAGCACCAGACGCCAGTTGTCATTATTCGAAGAGGATGGTATAACCGAAGGTCAACATGCCCTGTTTTTGCGAGCGGTTGATATTGCTGGCGCCAAAAGCAGAACCATTCGCATGCCGGAGAATCCTTCAAGTTTTTGGTACGTTAGGGCTCCCAGGGGACGTTATTTGTTGATAGATGATTTTGCAGTAGAAAGCTCCACAACCGGCTTTCCCGACGCCTTCTATAGAACCGCGTTAGGCAATGTGCTTCCTCAAATCGGGGAAGATTTTACATACTGGAATATCGAAGAACTTTTCCCCGCTTCAGTCGATCAGTTTGTCGAAACACTAAAACTATTCGATCGAATTGTCTGGTATACGGATTTAATTGTATCGAGCGATCCTCACTTTCTAACTGCGCAAATCGCCATTCCGGAATTTCGCCAAACCGGCGGTAAAATAATTTATACCGTTCAATTTAGTTCAAATTTTGGCAGCCAGGGCGACCCGCTTGCATTCACCCCGGTAGATTCCCTCGGCGAAAGGTTTAATATCATTACAACAAATAGCCTTTATTATCCCGATGCTAATTTTTCAAATACGTTTCCTTCACTTCGACCATTACCGGAATTAAGAGTATCCAATTTCATTATCGGGTTGATTTCGCTGTTTCCGCAAGCGTCTTCCGTTCCCATGTACCGCTATGATGAACCGAACAACGACTGTCTCTTATACACATCTGACGCTGCCGACGAGCTTCTTGGTGTA
>CAXHHS010000332.1:0-7402 GCA_964015645.1 uncultured bacterium | reverse complement strand
GACAGATTCGGCCAGGTAATTCTTAAGGTTTACAAAAGTGAACAAATCCACAGATTTGTAAAATTCAACAAGAATGTCAATATCACTTGTTTTGTTTTGTTGGTTTTTCGTGTAAGAACCGAAAACACCTATTTCTGTGACTCCATATATTTTATATAAATCGCCTTTATTCTTTTTTAAAATGTTTTGTAGATCTTCCAGGTTTTTCATTTTTGCTCCAACATATTTTGAATCTTTGGCTTAACTTCGGGAATCTTTTCAGTTATTGTTAACCAAATCGTTCCCACTTCAACTCCAAAGTAGTCATGTATCAGAATATCTCTCATCCCTGCCATATCTTTCCAGGGAACTTCAGGGCTTTCTTTACGAATACTATCAGGGATTTTTTTAGTGGCTTCTCCAATTACTTCCAAAGCCCGGATAACTGCAAAAATCGTTTTATCATCATTCAAAAACTCATCAAAGGAAATACCTTCAATAAACTTTTGCGCTTTTGTCATCGCCTCTAAAATATCTTGCAAGTAATCTTCGAAGTCTCTTTTCATAATTTTTTTAATCAAATCTAACTTTAATCAAAATAACACTCAGTATCGATTTTTTCAATTCTTTTTCTGTAACACTAATAAAAACATTAAAACCTCCTAACGGATGATTCTTAAATTTTTTATCTGTTGGATTTAGTAATCCATTGGAAAGTCTAAAAGAAAGGATGTTCGGGAATTTATTTAAGAAAGCTAATTGCTACTCGATGTTCAAGCCGGTTCCACTTCCTGAACAAGTTTGTTAGAAATCGAAAAACTAATTGTCGTACCAACCCCTAATTTTGATTGGCACCAGATGCGGCCGTTGTGGCGACGAACGAGTCTTTGTACGTATGCTAATCCCATTCCTTCCCCTTCAACATTAGAATTTCCGAAGCGGCTAAACGGCTCAAAAATTCTTTCTATATCGTTTTTGGAGATTCCTCGCCCGCTATCGCGGATATGAAAAATGATTTCACCGGAATGCTTTTCAGCTGTAATTTCGATTTTCCCGGGGCGATTGGGATCGAGATAATTCACCGCATTTCCCAGGATATTTCCCAGGATTTGCTCTAATGCCGTTTTATCCGCGACCACACGGGGCAGCGAATCAATCTGCAGCTGAACGCCGTTTTGCTCGATTTGGTGGGCAAGGCTGTCTAAAATTTTCTGGATAATGACCCGCACATTGGTTTTTTCAAAAAACAGTTCGCGACGCCCCAGACGGGATAACTTCAATACCGCATCGATAAGGTTTCCCATGCGCGTTGCAGACGAATCGATAAATTGCAACGCTTCTGGAATTTCTTCCTGGAGAATATCCAGCATCTCCTCCCGGCTTTCCTCCGGAAGACTCGCCAGCGAGCCGCTTAGCTTCGAATTCAACACTTCGAAGGCATCCCGTAATTCGGAAGCGAATCCTTTAATATTTACTAATGGCGCCCGGAGATCGTGAGAAACAATATAGGCGAAACGTTTGATTTCTTCGTTTGCCCGCAGCAACTCTTCAGTGCGCTCATTTACGCGTGCTTCCAGTTTATTATGGGCTTCATTAAGCGCTTTTTCGGAGGCTTTCCTCTGGGTAATGTCACGAATAATGCTAAAAAAACCGAAAGGCTCATCGCGATCATCATACACCGGGGTTGTGACCGTTTCGCTAATAAATACGGTTTTATCTTTTCGCTTACAGTTAATTTCGTTGGAGTCTAATGGCGCCTGTTCGCCGTTAGATTGCGGAGCACCATTTTGCATATCGCTATATTTGGCGAATAACATGCTGGCTTGATACCCCATTACTTCTTCCGGCTTATAACCGAATAATTTGCTGAAAGCCGGATTTACCATAATGATCTCATCATTCATATCCGTAAAAACGACCGCATCCGGAATTGATTTGAATATCGCGCGAAATTCCGCAGTAATCCGGTAAAGGGCCTTTTCCGTTCGTTTGCGTTTAATGATGTCTTTTTGCGTCATATACAAAACGAGGGAAATAGAGAGCGCCAGCAGACATAGCAGTATCACCAGGATATTCAAAGAATACCACTCTAATAAAAATCCCAGTGTTGTAAATCCAACAGCCACTGTGAGATAGGCAATTGTCCAGATAGAGGTTCTTTTCAGCGGCATCATAATCGATTAATTTGGAATGGTAAAATAAAAGGTGGAGCCATTTGGCGGCTGCGATTCAACCCAGATTTCACCTTTATGGTTTTCAACAATTTTTTTACAGATTGCCAATCCCAGGCCGTCACCGGAATACTCGTTGCGGTTATGCAGCCGCTGGAAAATCGTAAAAATTCGTTTGTTATGCTTGGGATCGATTCCGATGCCATTATCCTTAACGCCAAATTTCCAGGAGCCATTTTCCCTTTCTGCACTGATGTGTACTGCCGGTGATGTGCCGTCGCTGTATTTCAATCCATTGTCAATCAGGTTTTGAAACAATTGTACCAGCATCCGTTCGTTGCCTTGCACATTTGGAAGGTCGACGTAAGTAACGATGGCATTGCGTTCTTCAATCGTCGCCTGAAGGTCCTGAACGACATTGGCGACCACGTTATTGCAATCGATATTTTCCATCTCTACATCTTTAAACTTCACCCGCGAATACTCAAGAAGCCCTTCAATCAAGCGTTCCATCCGCCGGGTTCCGTCAATAATGTAGCCGAAAAACTCATTAGCTTGTGCGTCTAATGCTTTGCGATAATTCTCTTCCATAAATTGGGCAAAACCGCGGATGGTATGCAGCGGTTCTTTTAAATCGTGCGATACAACATAAGCAAATTGCTGAAGCTCCTGGTTGCTGCGCTCCAACTCCGTGGCGTATCTTTTAAGCTCAAGCTGCATACGCCGCCTTTCTTCCGCCATTTGCGATCGCTTGATGGCCTCTTTCATCACAATCGGCAGCAGTTGAAAGTAATGGCCGTCCACATCTTTGGTAATGTAATCCGAAGCGCCCATTTTCATCGCTTCTACGGCAATTTCTTCGTTGCCGGCCCCGGTTAGCATAATAACCGGAAGCATTGCGCCCTGCTTTACAAGCGCTTTCAGCACAGCCAAGCCATCCATCTCCGGCATTTGATAATCGATGACGAGAATATCAAATGCTTCCCGGTTTGCTAAAGCAAGTCCTTTATTGCCATTTTGTGCCAGTTTTACATCAAATCCGAATCGGGAAATTTTCTTTTGGAAAAGGCGGGCTAAACCGGCATCATCTTCCATGTATAAAACTTTTATGGGCGATGGCTCTTTCATTAAAACACTTCTCTCCCGAAATTCTGTCTCGTATTTTTTCGAAATGATTTCGTTTTCTTCTGAGTTTTGTACATTAGCGGTTATTTTACAATTTTTAAGGAACGATAAAGAAAAATAGATCACAAATCCGAAAATTGAATTGAAAATTTGTATGAAATGTTTAACTTGCTGTCGAAGGTAGGTAGGCTGTAGCTTTTTAGACAGTAGAGGAAAATATACACGATCACAGAAAAACAGGTGTTTATGAAACTAATTTCTTGGAATGTAAATGGCTTTCGCGCTGTGCTTAAAAAAGGGTTTCTTGATTTTGTTGCAGATGCTGACCCGGATATTCTGTGCATTCAAGAAACCAAGGCGCAACCGGATCAGGTTGAATTGGATTTACCGCAGTATCATGCGTATTGGAATTCGGCGGAAAAGAAAGGCTACTCCGGTGTGCTGACATTTACGAAAACCGAGCCGCTTTCCGTATCAACCGGAATGAACATTGAAAAGCACGATCAGGAAGGGCGAGTGCTAACACTGGAGTTTCGCGATTTTTACCTGGTGAATGTTTACACACCAAATGCCAAACGCGAACTGTTGCGGCTGGACTATCGTACCCGAGAGTGGGATGTGGATTTTTTGAACTACGTAAAAGTGTTAGAGAAAAAGAAACCGGTGATCTTTTGCGGCGACTTGAATGTTGCCCACAAGGAAATTGACCTCGCCAATCCCAGAAGCAATCGCCGCAATGCCGGATTTACCGATGAGGAGCGGGCGTCTTTTGACAATATTGTCAACGCCGGCTTTATCGACACATTCCGCGAGTTTGAAACCGGCGGCGGCCATTATTCCTGGTGGAGTTACTTTGGTAAAGCGCGAGAAAAAAACGTTGGCTGGCGGATTGACTATTTCTGTATTTCCCCTGCCCTGCGCCCCCAACTAAAAAGTGCTTACATTTTACCGGAGGTTTTTGGCTCGGATCATTGCCCGGTGGGAGTTGATTTATCGATAGAAAATGGTTAAAGAGAGTTTGTTAGCCTCCCGGAGGTTTTTAAACCGATTTTGAGATTTAAATATGGACAAAATTACCTAAAATCAGTAATTGATACGCGATTTTTAAACCTCCGGGAGGCTTATCTTTTTAAATGGTTTAATCAAAACAAAAAAGCCCGGCAATTTGCCGGGCTTTTTTAACGTTGCTTTTACGCACGTTTAATTTTAATCTTTGCTTTGATCTTTAATTTCACGGTTTCCCCTCTATTTATTTATTAAGTTCGGCGTAAACATACCGCGTTTTTATCACCGAAACTGTGCAAATATCACACATAAGTATAAAAATGCAGTTTGTTTCACGAAATATAAATTTTCCGTAAATACATGTTTTACTGTAATTTGGGGTATTTCTAGAGAGATTCAAATTTGACGAATATCAATTTTGGGTATTTTCGAGGGGTATTATTGTGTATTTGAGCGAAATTTAAGGGGAATATTCAATCACATTTCGAGTTGATTTGGAATTACTTCTCAAATCCAATTCAACCCGCTCCCACTTCCGCACGGAGTTGATTCGATAAACTGAAGTTGCGATTGCGAGGTCTTCGATATAAAGAGGTTTTTCCACGATTTTTCCTTGTTCCAACAACATCGCCCGGTAGGTTCCGCCTAAAAGGCCGCTGCAAATAGGTGGCGTAAATAAGCCGTTATCAATTTCCACCACGATGTTTCCCAGGCAAAACTCAGTGAGTTCACTTTTTTTATTCCAAAGCAACACATCATTGTAAGCGGGATTTGCAGCCAGCTCGCAGTTATACATCTCCCGATGGGTTGTTTTGTGATAATAAAACGGATTGGAATCATCGATTGGCGAAACGGCCAGGCAAGCTTTCAGAGACAGCTTCTGCGTATTGACGTTATCCACGAGAGCAAATGATTGGCATGAGACCGCTCCACTTTTATCGACCAACAGTCGCACCTGGTGTGGAATTGTTGAAAAGGTGTGGCTCAGTAACATCAACTTATTGCAAATGGCTTCTATATCTAGTGGTATAGAAAAGTAGTTAGCGGAATCCTTTAGTCGCGATATATGACGGTCGAGGAGAAAATATCCGTCTTGCGGCGTCCAAAGCATCGTTTCCAGGAGCGAAAAATCTACCGGCCAGCCGGTAAGGATTTTCGTTTTGGTTTTGCTTTCCTCAAACTCGCCAACAACGGTAGAATCCCACACCACACCGCCGCCTGCGCCGTATTCCGCTTGCTGTTTGTAGGTATCGATCAAAACGGTACGAATGGCGACGTTAAACTGCGCCTGGCGATTGGGGCCGATAAAGCCGATGCTGCCGGTGTAAATTCTTCGTGGCGTTGTCTCCAATTGTGAAATGATTTCCATCGTACGAATCTTTGGCGCACCGGTGATGGAGGCCGCCGGAAAAAGCGTTTTCAAAATATCGTAGACGCTGGCCGAGGTTTTTGCTTGCACAGCGGAAGTCATTTGCCAGACGGTGGGATATTTTTCCACTTCAAAACTGCGGGCAACCCGCACACTTCCGGTTTCAGCGATTCTGCCCATGTCGTTGCGCACCATATCGACGATCATGGCATTTTCCGCGCGATTTTTTTCCGATTGCCGCAGCCACTCCGCCTGTTTCAAATCGTCACTCAAAATCATTCCGCGAGAGGCAGTGCCCTTCATCGGGCGAGAGTAAAGATCGTTTCCATCAAGTCGAAAAAACAATTCCGGGGATGCCGAACAAATTGCCCACCGTTCGGTATTCAAAAACGCACCGTAAATGGAATGTTGTGCTTGCGCCAATCGCACAAAAAACGACCAGGGATCTTCGGTAAAATCTGCAAATAACCGATAGGTGTAATTCACTTGGTAAGTATCACCATTAGCGATAAATTGTTTGATGCTGGCAATTGCTCGCCGATAATCTCTTTTTGTGATAGATGGCTTCCAGGCAATTAACGATTTGTGAGGAATTGCTTCAACCTCGCTAAAATGAAATTCCTCCGGCGGACCAAAAATACCAAACCAAAGCAGGGGGAAGGAACCGGCATTATGTACCGTAAACGCCGGATCGAATGCCGGGGCTGCTTCGTAAGCAATCCACCCGGCAGCATATTTGCCCTGTTTGTTAACGAGCTTCTCAACGGTTTGCAGCGCTGGCAAAACATCTTCCACCGTTTCGGCGGCGATAATTTGCTGTGGGCTGCGAAAGTGCAGCCAGTTTTGCCGGGCGGCGTTGCGAATAATGATGTAATTAAACGGTGTATTCTTCATTAATTCTCGGCTTTCTTTCTCAACCAAAGACAGGGTAGGAATATAATAAATTTCAAAATAGAAGTTGCATCATTTTCGTTGGATACTATATTCGTCAATAGATAATACCAGAATACATTCAGTTTTTTGAGAGATATTATGTAATGAATTTTGCAATCCTCGACAAAATTACAGATGTTGAGATAATCGCAATCGGTAAAAGAATTCGAGAATTACCTGCATTGCAGAAGCGTTTTGGGAAAGGGCGCTGGAGAAAGCTAAAAGGAAATACGAGAGTAAAACTTTTTAATGGCGATATTAGATTTGCCGAAGTACATTGGTATGAAGCGCATGGAATCGGTAAAAAGAGAATGAAAATCAAAAAATTTTTGGATTAAAAAATGAATTATCAAAATAAAAATTTACAATTTGCTGTTTGTATCAATAATAAAGATTACGAAGACGATCTGAAAGTAATGACAATTTATGCTACGCTTGAGGATGAATCCGCGGCGAAAAGCAACTATCTACGTGTTATTGACGAAACAGGTGAAGATTATTTATACCCGGCGGATTTATTCATTCAAATTGATATTCCGAAAAAGACAAAAGAAGTTTTGTTACAAGCCTTCAGCGAAACATCCGCCGCTTAATCCTGCCCGGGAAACCAAATGAACGACTCCCCCATTTTCCAACTCATCATCGGCCCTTCCAGCGATTATTATTATTTTAAAGATGAAATTATCAACCGAATTCAGCAAAGCGGGCCGTTTGAGTACGACTTTATATATTTTTTGCCGGTAAAACGCGCCGTTCGTTATTTTAAAGAGCAGCTTGTGGATGCCACTCCCCGGCATGTTTTGGCCGATCCGCCGGTATT
>CAXHHS010000331.1:0-7411 GCA_964015645.1 uncultured bacterium | reverse complement strand
GCACCGGAAGACCGCTTCAACGGTTATACCGGCAGCACAGTCGATTATAACTTTGGCGGCGGCTCCGGCTTCGGTATCGAATCGGTAAATGCCACTCTAAGCAAGTTCAAACAAAATACCCCGGAAGTTCTGACGGCTGTCGCCGGGCAAACAGGTACAGGCGGTTTCGCCGGTGCCGGTGCGTTCGATTATACCGATCAATCCACGGTGTATCAATTAGACGTTGATAACTACTTTGCAGCACTGGATACCACAACCGGTACCGCAACGGTATTGCCCTCTCCCACTCCCCCGGGTGCAGAAACCTTCTCCGGAATGGCTTTCGACCCGACCGATGGAACGCTGTATGCAATCTCTACGGACATAACAACCTCTACTCTCAACACCATCGATCCCGCGACCGGTGCCACAACAAATATTGGCCTTACCGGTATGGCTGGTGGTATTGCCCTCGCGATTGATGGCAACGGCAATATGTGGTCTTATGACATCGTTAGCGACAACTTTTTCTCCGTCGATAAAAACACCGGTACTGCCACCCTCGTTGGCCCGCTTGGCTTTGACGCCAACTTTGGCCAGGGTATGGCATGGGATCCGGCAAGCGATCAGATCTTTCTGACCGCCTTTAACAACGGCGCTTTCCAGCCGGAATTGCGCGTAGCAGATACTGCTACCGGTAACACTACCTTCTTAGGCGTCTTAGGTTCTACCGCTCCCGGTGGCCTGACCCAATTAGGCTGGGTAGGTATTCCCGGTACATCAGTTCCCCCGGTTAGCTGTCCCTGGCTCACCGTCGATCCCACCAGCGGCTCGCTCGGTGGCGGCGAATCCACTGATGTGGATGTAACCGCAGACGCTACCGGATTGTCAGAAGGTACGTTTAACTGCTTACTGACCATCAGCGGAAACTTCGTCAACAGCCCGGTAGAAGTACCGGTTGTCCTCAACGTTTCCAGCGTTAGCGGAACACCGATTGACCTCGGTGATGATGACGCTGTTGAAGTACCCATGAACATCACCTTCCCCTTCTGCGGGGTGGATTATACCTCGGTTTTCGTAGGATCCAACGGTTTCTTAACCTTTGGCGCTGGCGACACCGACTTTTCCGAAAGTGTTGCGGAATTCTTAAGCGGCGCTCCCCGAATCGCCATGTATTGGGATGATTTGCGTCCCGGCGGCACTGGCGGTGGCGAAGGCACCGTTAGCTTTGATGATACCCAGTCCGGCCAATTCTCCGTCACTTTTGACGGCGTCGCCGAATGGGCATCTGCTCCGCCCTTCCCGGGCAACGTAACCTTTACGGTAACGCTGTTCGAAGATGGCACTTATGTTGTAGATTACGGTCAGATGGATCCGGCCGATGGCCTGGTTGGCCGCACCGAAGGCAATGGCGCAGCCGATCCTGGCGAAACCGATCTTTCCGGTGCATCCCAGCCGATTGGCTCCGGTCTGGCGACCGTTTATGAGCTTTTCCCTGGCGATGGCCTCGATGATAATGACCTGAGCAACTTCGGTCCCATGGAATGGGCTCCTTGCGAAGTTCCCAATCCCCCGGAACTGGTTTGCGATCCGGAAACAATCAATGCCGAATTGCCAGAAGGCGAAACCGGCAGCGCTACCTTATCGTTGACCAACATCGGCGATTTGGACGCCACTTTCAACATCACTGCCCTGGATGGCGTGTTGAAAACCGAAAGCGGCGAAGAAATTCCGGTACAGATTAGCGCCCCGAGAGCGACCGATGGAAGCTCCATTGCCCTGCGCAGCGGCGCTATGGTTACCGACGAACATGGCAATAAAAAATTCGATCCCACCGCCCATGCTGGCGCCGTTCACAAAGATGATGGCTATGCACCTTCTGCCGGCCTCGCACCTGCGGATGGTTTCAATGGCTTCACCGGCAGCAACGTCGATCACAGCTTTGGCGCTGGTTCTGCCTTCGGTATCGAAGCTGCAAACGAGACATTCAGCAAGTTCAAACAAAACACCCCGGATGTGCTGGTGACTGTTGCTGGCAATACAAATCAAGCAGCATTCAACGGTGCCGGCGCGTTTGATTATACCGATCAAGCCTCGGTGTACCAGTTAGATGTTGATAACTCTTTTGCAAAAATCGATACGTCTTCCGGTGCCAGAACGGCATTACCGTCTCCGACTGCCCCCGGTTCAGAAACCTGGGCCGGTTTGGCATTCGATCCTACTGATGGAACGCTGTATGGGCTGTCGACAGATGTAGTCACCTCTACCCTCAGCACCATCGATCCCACGACCGGGGCCACAACCACAGTTGGCCTTACCGGTATGACCGGTGGTATTGCCCTCGCGATTGATGGCGACGGTAACATGTGGTCTTATGATATCGTCAGCGATAATTTCTTCTCCGTCGATAAAAACACCGGTACCGCCACAGCCGTTGGCCCGCTCGGTTTTGACGCCAACTTTGGCCAGGGCATGTCCTGGGATCCCTCCAGTGACCAGATTTTCCTGGCGGCCTTTAACAACGGTGCTTTCCAGCCGGAACTGCGCGTAGCAGATACCGCTACCGGTAACACCACCTTCTTAGGTGTATTAGGTGCTACGGTTCCCGGTGGCCTGACTCAATTTGGTTGGGTAAGTATTCCCGGTAACGTAGTTCCCCCGACGCCTTGCCCGTTCATCTCCGCTGTAGATCCCGAAAGCGGCACCATTCCCGGTGGCCAGTCTGTGGATATTACCATCGGCCTGGATGCCAGCGGCTTGGATGAAGGCGAATATAAATGTACCTTGCGCATCACCGGTAACTTCATCAACGGCCCGAAATTGGTCCCGGTTTGCTTAACCGTTGTCGGTGGCAAAGCCCAAACCATTTTGGCTGACGAAGAAGTCACCCTGCAAAAAGACGCTTTCGTAGAAGGCGATATTCACTCCAATGACGAAGCGGAATACAAAAAACGTAGCACGCAAATTGGTAACGTAACTGCCTCCGGCGAAATCGAAATTCACAAGCAAGTCTTAATTGACGGCGATGCAACTGCACCGGAATTCGATTTCAAAGGCGGCGCAAGCGAAGATAACGTTACCGGTACTGTAACGGTCGCAGCTGTGGATATGATTCCGCTTCCGGCATTACCGGCAATTACGCCTGGCACGGAAGATGTGGAAGTCGGCGAAGACGAAACAGTAGACCTCGATCCGGGTATGTATGCTGAAGTTGAAGTGCGTGAAGACGCCACCTTAAACTTGAGCGCCGGTGATTACCACATGGAAGACTTCAAAATCGGCAAACGTGCCACCATTAACCTGGATGCCACTGCCGGTGAAGTCAACATCTTCATCGAAGACAAGTTCAGCTTCATTAAACAATCAACATTCAACGCCTTTGATGGCAACACCCCAACGACGAAAGTTACCATTTGGGTTGGCTCCAGCCGCTCTGTCAAAGTACGTAAAGATGTCATTTTTAATGGCTGCAACTTAATTGCACCAAATGCCAAGGTGAAATTCCAAAAACGCTCTTTCTTCAAAGGCCTGGTTTGTGCCCGCGAAGTTGATGTGCAAAAAACAGCGGTGCTCGTCCACCATCAGTCTGCACTCACTCCGAAAGAAGCCGGCTTTGGCCTGCTCGCAGTGGATGAAGATGACCTGATGCTGAATTCCACCGGTGCCTTGCCGACGACTTACGAATTACAGCAGAACTTCCCCAATCCCTTCAACCCGACGACCACTATTCGCTTCGGTTTACCGGAGGCAAGTGAACTCTCGTTGAAGATTTATAACGCCCGGGGTCAGCTGGTTCGTACGCTGGTAAATGGCAATTTCGAAGCTGGTTACCACAACTTTGTTTGGGATGCAACTTCCAACAATGGCTCCAAAGTTGCCAGTGGTATCTACTTCTATCAAATCTTAGGCAAGAACTTCCATCAAGTTAAAAAGATGATCTTGCTCAAGTAATCTCCAATAAATTTATCCTGTAAAAAACAGCGCTCCTGTTTTTTGCAGGCGCTTATTGCGAGATCCAATTTTCAAAAAGCCTCAAAGGTCCCCGGATCTTTGAGGCTTTTTTATTTGATCAAGATTATCCAAATTATAAACACCCTTGTAGGAGGGGGATGTTTATCGAATTTTAATGATGTTAAATATTTGTTGGCTATTTTCAGTCGTCCCCACGGGACTCTGTTTCGCTGCATACTATTTATTCCCTAGACTGAAGTCTGGGGCTATTTTCGACTGCCCTGGAGGGGCATTTGATAATAGCCCGCCGATTCATCGGCGGGAAGTGGTAACAGTATTCCCAAGTTAGTCCCGTAGGGACGGCTGAAAAAAATTTTATCCAATAGCCAGAGACTTATCTAACATTACCAATTTATATAGGAAGGTGAACAGAGAGCAATTTCACCCTCTTGACGTTTTCACTATTCTGATTTCAACAAATTTGTAACCTTTTAAAAATCAGGAGGATGCAATGTTAAAAATTGCGATACAACTGATGCGGAAAGGTTTTTTTATCGGCTGCTTTTTCTGCATCACCCTTTATTCACAACAAGTTACCTTTACGGATGTCGCCCCATCGATGGGAATCGATCGCACCTATATCGGTGCATTCTTTGGCGTTGGCGTTAGCTTTTGCGATTTTAATAATGACGGGCTGGATGATTTAACATTTAGCAGCCAAAACGGGCAAAAAATCTCCATATTCCGCAATGATGGAAATGGCTTTACCGATATTACGTTCGAGTTGGAAATTGATGAATCCAGCGAGTCCAAAGGGGTATTGTGGGCAGATTACGACAACGATGGCGATAAGGATTTATTTATTTCCACTCACCTCACCTCGAACCGGTTATATCGAAATGATGGCGACTACACGTTTGTTGATGTAACCGAATCCGCCGGTATTTCTACTCAACCGTGGTTTTCCGTTGCCGGAAGCTGGGCGGATTATAATAATGATGGCTGGTTAGACTTATACGTTATCAATTACAGCGATGAAGGCGGAACGCCCAAATCGCCAAACTGGCTATACGAAAACCAGGGCGATGGCACCTTTCTGGATGTTGCCGCTGCCGCCGGTGTCAATGACTCGTTAAAACACCCCCTGGCAGTCGCCTTTTTTGATTATAACAACGATGGCTGGCAAGACCTTTATGTTGCCAACGATAAATACGAAGGAAACGATCTGTTTAAAAATAATGGCGATGGCACATTTACCGATGTCAGCGAAGCTTCCGGCGCAAATGTGATCATGCACTGTATGGGCATTGCCATCGGCGATTATGATAACAATAACTACCTCGATTTATATGTTACCAATATTGAAGACGGCAATGGCCTATTAAGAAACAACGGCGATGGCACATTTACCGATATGACCGAACCCCTGGAAATGGCCGTTAACCGTATTTGCTGGGGAACCAATTTTTTCGATTTTGACAACGATGCCGACCTCGACCTCTACGTCTGCACCTCCGGCGGCGTACCGGATAATTACAATGTCTTATTCGAAAACAACGGCGACGCCACATTTACCCGCACCACCGGAAATGGCCTGGCGGAGGAAACATCCGTCAGCTTTAGCAGCGCAATCGGCGATTTTAATGACGACGGCTTTTGTGATATTGCCGTTGGCAACTGGACCCCCTTCAGCCTTTGGCAAAATAACGCTCCCGGTTCAACAGCAGGCGCCGGCAGCAATAATTGGGTCAAACTTGAATTGGAAGGAACCAGCAGCAATCGCGATGGCGTTGGAAGCCTCATCGAAATTTGGCGAGATGGTGAAAAGTTTATTCGCTCCACCCATTGCGGGTTTAGTTTTATGGCCCAGAGCAGTGATGAGCAAACCATCGGCATCGGCGCGACAATGGTGATCGATTCCATTATCGTCCGCTGGCCCAGCGGCATTGTCGATGTATTTGAAGAGGTATATCGAAACCAAAAATTAAAAATTGTCGAAGGCCAGCCGCTGCAACAAAATGTGATTTCCAAAACCCTTACTGCCGGTTGGAATTTGGTTGGATTGCCCTATATTCCCTTAAATTTGCATTATCAATCCATATTTCCCAATGCGCTGGATAACTCTCTGTTCAAATATAACGGTGGATACACCGCCGCAGAACTTATGGAAACCTGCAAAGGATACTGGCTAAAAAATTCGCAAACGGAAAGTATCGTAATATCCGGCCAACCGATTGAAGATTGCATCATCAGTTTATCCCAGGGATGGAATATGATTTCCGGGATTTCGCAAAATATTGCACTGGTGGATGTTGGCGATCCCGGTAATATTATCGTTCCCGGAAGCCTCTACGGGTATGAAGATGGATACATGGAATCCGACACCATTGTAAGCGGAAACGGGTATTGGATCAATTCCCTTACGGATGGTGAAATAACCCTTGATATCTCAACGAAAAATCAGCAATCACCGCACAATCTCAAGTTAGATATGTCGCAATTTCCGGCGCTGGAAATAACAGATGCTGCTGGCGGAAACCAAACGCTCTATTGTAATGTACAGGCGGAGGACGATAAAATTATCCAATTCGCTTTACCGCCAAAACCTCTGGCAAATATGTTCGACGCCCGTTTTCGCGGGGATGTTCGCGCTGTGAAAGGTGAGGAAGCCGTCATCGAAATTCAGTCGCCGGCGTATCCTATCACAATCACTGCACACAATTTTCAGGCCGTGGCCGGATCGCAATGCATCATAGAAATAATGAACGGAAAGGAAATCATTTCTCGCCACCGCCTTACGGATGGTGCGCAAATCAGTATTTCAAACCCATTAGTAAAACAGCTAAAATTAAGCCGGCAACCCACTGTTCCCATTGAATTTATCGTTGAACAAAATTACCCTAATCCCTTTAATCCAACCACGGAAATTCGCTACTCCCTTCCCCGGGAAGAAGCTGTAGAAATTACGATATTTAATGTGCTGGGGCAGCAAATAAAACAACTGTTTTCCGCCCGGCAGGAAGCCGGAAATCATAAAATTGTTTGGGATGGTACCGACGATAGCGGGCATCCTGTAACCAGCGGTCTCTATTTTTACCACGTAAACGCCGGAAATACCCGGGTTATTAAGAAGATGATGTTGTTGCGATAAGTAGGCAGGCACGTAAGTGCTCCCTACGGAATAGGCGAGTAGGCAGTAAGCAATTTTTTGCTTACTGCTTACAGCCAGCTTAATGAAAATAGAGAACTTTTTTTGCGTTTAGTCACCGCCGGATTTTTAGCGGAAACTATAATAATCTCTTAGGCGACGTTTTAAAAATCGCTGCGAAGCCTCTAAGACGCAAAGTTTCGCCAAAAAATTTAAAATATCTTAGTGATATCGTGGTGTCGGGGCGCCTTTGTAGCAAAAAAATAATATTACACAAAGGGCCAGGGATGGCAAACAAATCGAGCAAAAAGAAGATACCCACCCAAAGACAGC
>CAXHHS010000330.1:0-7422 GCA_964015645.1 uncultured bacterium | reverse complement strand
TCACCCCACCCTCAAATGACCAATGTCACAAATCTTCAATCCAAAAATATTTTTTTGCCTTGGATATAATGGTTTAATTCCATAAAATCAGCCTTATTACAATTCCGAACGACTTCTGGAAATTTTAGAGAATATTACATGTGCTGAACTACGGAATAGCTGACATGATGCTTTGTTAACGACAAAGTACCGGAATGCAAAAGAGCGCATTTAAAAACATTGGAGGTTTTTATGGCTCTCGAACAAACAGTGGCGTTGATTGGGATTCCAACGGATTTTGGAATCCGAAGCATTCTTTTTTTCATTTTGGCTGCCGCAGCAACTATTTTCCTCGTTTCGCTTTATTATCGTATTTTACGCCCCTGGTTTTCCGTTGCATTTGATAAATCCCCCGTCGAACCCGAAATCTTTCTACCGGAACAAAAGGTAGATGAGTCCGTTTATCACCCGGATGCTTCGAAAGATGCTAACAATTTTTACATCCGGCCCAATTATTTGACCTTTGACCCGATACTCGATTCCCATTCTCCTTTCCTGTCCGGCGTCAGGAAAAACCTGTTTGCCGCATTGGATTCGCATTTAGATGTCGATGCAGATGTAGAAAGCAACTTTATCGTTTTATTAGCCGGGGCAGGGATGGGGAAATCTTCTTTTTCCAGAAATTATTATAAGCGGCATCAAGGCAAGTTACACAAAAGATTCACCCTGGTTCATCTCGCCCTGAATAAGCCGGGTGTAGAAGAACGAATTTTACAAGTGAAGCGGAAAGATAAAACGGCCATTTTTCTCGATGGATTTAACGAGGACGTGGATGCGACAATCGCCCCAATTGAACGCTTATATCACCTGATGAGTCTGACCAGAGATTTTCTACGAGTAGTGATTACTTCCCGGTCGCGATTTTTCCCAAAAAACGAAGAAATTCACGGAAAGCCCGGCCTTTTTAAAATCACCTCTAACTCCAATCACGATGCAGATGAATACACATTTTATAAATTTTACATCGCACCTTTTAACAAAAAACAAATCGAGACTTTCCTCAATCGCCGATTTCAAACTGGCCAAATACGAAAGCGCGAAAAGGCACGTGCGCTGATTAATAGAATGCCACACATTGCGCTCAATCCTATTTTTTTAACCTATATCCCGGAGTTATCGAAATCAGATAGCCAATTTGAAGATTCGTACGAACTGTATGGCGAAATTATAAAATCCTGGGTGCTGCGAGAGACAGAGCATTTTAAACGATTTTCCCCGGGGATGATTCTACAATTGGCACAACAATTGGCCGCTAACATTTATGCTAACCGGCAATGGCGTTTGGAAGAATCCATTCCACCGGAAGAATTTGCAGCTATTTTGAAAGAATGGAATGCCAGCCCGAAAGATTGGATGATTTCCGAGCGTTCGCTATTTAAAAAAGGACGAAATGGAAATTATAAATTTGTTCACCGCTCGTTTATGGAGTATTTATTCGTTCAACAATTTATTAAAGGCGATAAAGCCTGTTGCGGCTTAAAATGGAGCGGACAAATGCAAGCCTTTTTGTGGGAATTAATTCGAAAGATGATCGCGAACCGTGAGAATATCCCATTTGATTTGACCGGTGCTGATTTAAGCGATTATCAAACCCAATTACGATTTACGCCGTTGCAAAAGCTGGTTTTGCAGGAACTTCAACTTGATACTCCCGAAAACACTGTCAAAAAATTTGATTTTTATGATTATTTTGATGGTCAGGGCATATCCAATGTTTTCGAGATGAAAGACCTCGCTGGCTACGATGTCATAATAGATCACGCCACTCGACTAATGTGGCAACCTTCCGGTTCCAGCACCGGAATTTCTTTTGAAGATGCCCTGGCATTTATCGCTAAATTGAATGAAAATCAATTTGCCGGTTTTAGCGATTGGCGTTTACCAACGATAGATGAAGCGATGTCTTTAGTTGAGCCGCAGGTTATCCATGGGTTGCATATTGAGCCAATTTTCAGTCCGCATCAAGCGTCTATTTGGACCGCAGATAGTAAAGGCGATTCCGCCGCCTGGGCTGTAAAATACGATAGCGGGCTTTGCGTTCGCGATAGTGTTGACCAAAGCCACTTTGTTCGCGCAATACGAACTGCATATTAGCACAACTGATTAATTTATCTCATTTTCGATATGTAAATCCAGGCACACCATTTCTTTCGGGCTTCGAATAAACAGTTTACCATTTGCCAGGGAAGGCGGCGCATAACATTTTCCGCTTAAAACCTGCACCAGCCCTTTTTCACGATATGCTTCCGGCGTTGCCTCTACCAGCCCCAACAGTCCCGATGTTCCTAAAACGATCAAATGCTGATCGGCCAAAATCAAGGTTCCCTCGCCAAATCCGCGTTGCCGCCATTGTTCTTCCCCGGTCTTTACATTGATACATTTCAAAATTGAGCGATCTGTGCCGTAAAGGAAATCGCCTCGGAGAACAGTGGAAGAAAAATGATTTTGCATCGCATTATTTTTCCAAAGCGGCTCGGCGATAAACGAGGAATTGTTTTTCGCTATTTCTAAAACAACGGAACCTTTATCGCGTGGATGTGCGGAGGAGAAGAATAAAAAATTATTGGGAATAAACACCGGTGTTGCCACGTTTTCGTTCCATTGGCTTCCCCAGGAATATTGCCAAAACCGTTTGCCGTTAACTGGTGAAAGCGAGACAATTTCAGTTCCGGCAAAAAATATCGCTTGCCGAGTATTACCGACATCGATCAAAATTGGCGATGAGTAACCGGGATGTCTTGTGGGTTGGTTCCAGCGTAATTTACCAGTATTTTTATCGAAGGCCATAATTCCTTTACTACCCTCTCCCCCACCGGTTACCAAAACCAGGTCATTTATAATCATTGGAGAATTAGAATATCCCAGGTCCGGTTCCAGGCAGCCAAACGCTTTTACCAGGTCATGCTGCCAAACAATTTTTCCGGATTCGATATCAATTGCATACAGTTTTGCCCGGGCGCTGGCGAAATATACCATATTATGATCGACGCCAGGCGTAGCGCGAGGCCCATTCCCCCAACTGTTAATGTATTTCTCATCGGTTTGTACGTGCCAAATTTCCTTTCCGGAGTTGGCATCGAAACAGGCAGCATATTCACTGCTTCCTTGTGTAAACATCGTAAATGCCTTCCCGTTTGCCACCGAAATGCTAGAGAATCCTTCACCGAGAGTTGTACGCCATAATTCCTTCGGGCCTTCCGGCGGCCAGGATTTTAGCAACCCGGTTTCGGTTGAAATACCATCACGATTTGGTCCTCTCCATTGCCGCCAATCAAAATCGCTATTTGCAAATATGATGTTTTGTACGGGGAAGAGGAAATAGCCGACTGTAATCAGCAATGCTAAATTAAAGTTGAGTGATAAATGCTTTTTTATTTCCCGGGGGTTCATTTGTATTTCTCCTTTAATATCCGATCTATTATACTCAAACATTAAATAAAGGATACAAAAAAATATCGACTAAATTCGATTTGTAGACAGCGAACTTAACTTACGCATTTTCTTGATTTTGATGACTTCAGAGAATATATTTAACCCGTAATAATAATTATGTAGACCAGCCTGAAAGGTATTTGTATCTTAGTTGAATCTTAAAAAGTGGCTATTTTTTGATACCCGATTTGATACTAACCATCCCAACCCCCGGAAGTCTTTCATGCTAAGAGTTTTTGCTCAAACAGATGTTGGTAAAATCCGTGAAGGAAATGAAGATAACTTTTTAGTGGTGAATACAACCAGCGAACACCAGGATATGCTGCCACAAATTTTAGAATTTCCATCGAGCAAAGACGGGTTAATCCTGATGGTTTCCGATGGGATGGGTGGCGCCGCGGCAGGAGAAGTTGCCAGTCTTTTAGCCGTGCAAACAACGATGCAGGAGATGCAATTCGAAATCCCCCCAATGCTAAAGGAGTTTGAAGACCGCTTAAATGAGGCATTACACTCCGCCAATCAAGAGATAGCAGCATATGCCGATCAAAACCCCCGCATGTATGGAATGGGTGCAACCGCAACTGTCGCTGGCTTTTTGGAAAATCAGTTGATTATTGGCCAGGTTGGCGATAGCAGGGCCTACCGAATCCGTGAGAATGACATTCAATTGCTTACCCGGGATCAGTCGTTTGTAAATCAGTTGGTAGAAGCCGGTAAAATTTCCGAAGAGGAAGCCGAGACGCACCCCCGGCGGAACGTTATTTTACAAGCCCTGGGAAATCAGCCCAATCTAAAAGTAGCAATTTCCAAATATGAACTGGAAAATGATGATTTTATTTTGGTTTGTAGTGATGGGTTATCGGGAATTGTTAAGAAGGATGAAATGCTCGATGCCGTTTGTACTTCCGAGAACCTGGCAGCAGCTTGCAATACCCTTATCGACCTGGCTAACCTACGCGGCGGCCATGATAATATCACAATCGTATTGGCACAATTTTTTGAAACGGAACATAAAAAATGAACCGCGAGGACAAAGTCACCCGCGGTTCACCGAAACCCCCTCAGATTTCGAATCCAGGGTTTTATTGTTGAAAAGTATAACGGAAAGACGAGCTTTCCACCGATCAACTCCAAACCCTGAATATTCCCCCTCTTCAATCTCCTCTCTCTCCTTAGATCTTATGTAATTGTTTACATAAGATAACAGCTAATGCTCACTTTTCCCTACGCTGCTCAATAGAACCGTTCTGACAGGTTCTTTTTATATAGAGTGAAAGCAAATAGCCAAATACTCAAAAAAAAATTTTTTTCGCAAAAAAATAGCTGAAAGGATATAATTGAATCCGTCAATCACTATTAGTTTTTGACTATTAGTTATTAACTATTGGGTTTTACAAGCTCAAAGCTAATAGCCAATGGCCAACAGCATTTTTAAACTATAGCGAATATTAGTGCTATTACTGATTGTGATCGGAAAGATGAGGTGGGATTTCATTTACTCCACCCCGGAATAAAAGCCGCGTTTTAAATATTGCCCATGCCCTTTTTTTCCGGCGTATTGGCAATTCTTTATAATAATTTTGCCCCGGGAAATAACCGTTTCCGCAATACCTTGCACTTCCACCCCTTCATAAGCATTATAATCCACATTCATGTGATGAGTGGTTGAGTTGTGAACGCTGATGGTTTCTTTTCGGTCCGGGTTAAAAATGACAATATCGGCATCGCTGCCAACCGCAATGGTTCCCTTGCGAGGAAATAACCCGAATATTTTTGCAGCGGCTGTAGATGTAATATTAACGAATTTGTTTAGAGAAATTCGGCCACCGGCAACGCCGCCATTATAAATCAACGACATCCGATTTTCGACGCCGGGAAGCCCATTGGGAATTCGGGTAAAATCGTGTTTGCCGATCATCTTTTGTTCCTTAAAACAAAACGGGCAGTGATCGGTTGCCACCGTTTGCAAATCACCCATTCGCAGTCCACGCCATAGCTCTTCCTGGTTCCATTTTTCTCGAAGTGCCGGTGTTGCAACGTATTTTGCGCCTTCAAATCCCTCCTGATCGAGGTAAGTTATATCGAGAAAAAGATATTGCGGGCAGGTTTCGCCAAAGGCATGGATGCCCCGATCTCGTGCCAGAACAACCTGTTCCAACGCATCGGCTGAGGACAGATGAACGATGTAAACCGGAACGTCGGCAACCTCGGCAATAGCAATGGAACGATGCACACCTTCTGCTTCCATGCGGGTTGGGCGGGTAAGGGCATGCCATTTCGGCGCCATTTTTCCTTCCTTTAAAGCGCTTTTGATAATTTCATCGATAACGATGCCGTTTTCTGCGTGCATACAAATCACCGTTCCCTGCTCGCCGGCTTTGCGCATTACCCGGAAAAGCGTTCCGTCATCCACATAAAGCACATCAGGATAGGCCATAAACAATTTATAGGAGGTGATACCCTCATCGTCAGCCAACTTGCGGAGTTCCGGAAGCCGTGCTTCTTCCATATCGGTGATTATCATGTGGAATCCATAATCGATTGCGCACTTCCCCTCGGCCTTTTTATGCCAGGTTTCCAATGCTGCAAATGTCGAATGGCCTTTTTCCTGGGTGGGAAAATCAATAATGGTAGTGGTTCCGCCAAACGCCGCGGCGCGAGTACCGGTTTCAAAATCGTCGGAGGAAACAATACCTTCTTTGCCAAAGGGTAATTCAAAGTGAGTATGCGGGTCTATTCCACCAGGAATTACCAGGCGGTTGGATGCATCTACCATAGTTTCCGCATTTACGCTAAGGTTTTTACCAATGAGCGTTACAATCTCTTTTTCAACAAAAATATCTGCGTAATAATCGTCTACTGCGGTAACAATTCGCCCATTTTTGATTAAGAGAGACATTTTTTATTCGGAGAAAATTTGAGTTTCGTTGAAAGATTACCAATCGCCGCCCGGTCCGCCATAAGCGCCGAGATCATTGCGAGTGCCATCGAGGTCATTAAATTGGGTATTGGGATTCCCGATATTCTTTGCCGGGGAAATAGTTTGAAGATGAAGATCTGTGTCGGAAATAAACAGGGGATCCATTCCACCTTGTTCTAAAAAATTGAAATCCATGATTACCATCCCGGAGTCAGGACCGGAGAATTGTACCCGGTTATCACCGCTAAACCCGGTATTTTGGAAAAAAATGTTATTTTGTATTTCCGTCTCTACAGGCAATAAAAATACGATTCCGCCGCCAACATTAAGCGCAAAATTATTAAAAAACGTATTATTTATAATTTTAGTAACGGATGCAGAGGAGAATATCGCTCCTCCCAGGGTAATACATTTATTTGTGTGAAAAACACTATTTACGACTTCGATGCTGCCGTCAGTTATCGCAATTGCGCCGCCAAAATCCGCAGCGTTATTTTGAAAAATTGTATTGCGAACTGTCGCCGTAGAGTTGCGCACTTCTAATGCGCCATATTCATTCCCGTTAACGGTTTCTACATCAACATCCTGGATAACACAAAATTGAAAGTTAGATGGCCCTGTTGCATCCAACAGCTTAATTCCTTCCCAACTAGTTGAGTCCGCCCTGAAAATAATCGGTCGATCCTGGGTACCAATTGCGTTTAATTCGCCATCGATAAGCATTCTTCGCTGTTCGGCAAACAGCAGTGTTACGCCTGCATCAATCGTTAAGGTCGCTAAAGAGTCAATCACAAGATCGCCAATGACTCTATAAGGCGAATTTTCAATACCAAATCGCCCTTCAACCCGACCTTCGATGTCAATACCGGTTCCCGTTGGTATTGGGTCGGGGTCGTTATTATCTCCTGGTGAAGTGGGATCGTTACGGTCGGCACAACCGGCTAAAAGCAAAACAAACAAAATGGCAAATACAATTATTTTTTTCATGCTACAATCGTCCCAGGTTTGGATTTCTTTTTTGGCGTTTGCTA
>CAXHHS010000329.1:0-7424 GCA_964015645.1 uncultured bacterium | reverse complement strand
ACACCAAGAAGCTCGTCGGCAGCGTCAGATGTGTATAAGAGACAGTGTTAATCCAGTCCGTTTTAAACAAAGGAACCTCGTTTTTTTTAACGGCGCCGCTCTCGCCGGAGTGGTCGCAACTGCCGACAAAGGGGTTTGTCGTACCGTTAGTTTATCGAATCATTTATTACGCCGGAACCCGTAAAATTTTAGATCGCCAGGAAATTTTGAACGGTAAATTATACCAGCAGCAATTCAGTAATTTGGAAGCGCCTTACGACTTCAAAATTTTAGGCGCTGGTGAATCCGAGATAAAACTAAACCCGCGGTTTAGAGGCTCGAATGTTTTTTTGGAATTCCGGGAAACCGAGTTGCCGGGGAATTATAAACTGTATCATAATGAGGAAGTTCTCAGTGTTTTATCTGTCAATTCCTGGAAAGAAGAATCGCAAATGCGCTTTTTGAATGGAGATGAAATTCAAGCGCAATTTCCATCTACTTACATTTTTAGCAATACCGAAAATATTGCTGCCCAGGTACAAAAAAGCCGGTTCGGTAAAGAACTGTGGAAGAACTTTTTAATCATCGCTTTTATTTTACTGCTTATAGAAATGGCGCTCGCCCGCACCGGCTCGAAAAAAGAATTCGAGAGCAATTTGGAAGCGGAGACAACTTCACGATAGGAGATCATTTATTTGAACGAAAACGGATTGAAATCCACGACGGAAAATGCGATTATTGCCGGTGTTGTATTGCCGAACAATCGTCGCTGGCATGTTGAAGAAAATCTTTCCGAGCTAAAACAACTTGCGACAACTTCCGGGGTAACCGTCGTCGATCAATTGGTACAGGAACGGCGGCAAATTAACCCGGCTTCTTTTTTGGGCAAAGGTAAGGTGGAAGAGCTAAGGCAAATGGCGAAAATGCACTCGGTTAGTGCTGTTATTTTTGACGATGATTTGTCACCAGCCCAGGTGCGCAACCTGGAAAAAGCCACCGATGTTAAAATTATCGATCGCAGCACGCTAATCCTCGATATCTTTGCCCAACACGCTCGCACCCGATCTGCAAAGACGCAAGTTGAATTGGCACAATTACAATATCTGTTGCCGCGATTAACTCGCCAGTGGACTCACCTTTCGCGGCAAGTTGGCGGGATAGGCACTAAAGGCCCCGGGGAAACCCAGTTAGAAACTGACCGTCGCTTAATTCGCAAACGCATCGAAACCCTGCAAAAAGAACTTAAGAAAATCGATCAGCAGCGCTTAACTCGCCGGAAAGGCCGGAATCAATCATTTCGTGCGTCTTTAATTGGGTATACAAATGTTGGTAAATCAACGATTATGAACCTGTTATCCGGGGCGGATGTTTTGGTCGAAGATCAGTTGTTCGCAACGCTCGACCCAACCGTTCGCAGGGTGGATTTGGATAAAAAGCATGAAATACTATTGAGCGATACAGTCGGCTTTATCAGGAAACTCCCTCACCATTTGGTGGAATCATTTAAAAGCACTTTAGATGAGGCGGTTGAAGCCGATTTGTTGCTGCACGTTGTCGATGTCAGCCATCCGGTATTTCATGAGCAAATTGAAACCGTAAATGAAGTTTTGCAGGGCATTAACGCTGCCGAAAAGCCGGTGTTGCTCGTTTTTAATAAAATCGATCAGTTAAAAGAAAAAGGGCTAATCCAATCTTTAAAAGGCCAATATCCACAAAGTGTTTTTATCAGCGCTACCCGCCAGATTCGTACCGAGGACTTGAAGAGTGCATTAGTGCGGTTTATGGAAGAAAATTTTGTGGATGGTGTTATCGAGATTCCCATTCATGCTACAAGGCTTGTGGGGAAAATCCATTCCCTGGCGATTGTGGCAGAGGAGAAATACGAAAACTCCCACGTTTCACTTCGTTATCGCTGTTCAGCGCATAATCAAACGATTATTGAGCGGCTTTTGAATTCGCTAAAAACCAATAAATCGCCAAGTATTGTTTAACAGGTAATAAGGATTGCAAAACGAATTTTGCACTCCGGATAAAAGTCGCGAGATGCTGATATGAAATTTGCAACCGAATACCTCTGGTTTAATACCACAAAAAAGCGTGAATACATCAATATAACGGATACCGTGGAAGAAATCGTTCAAAAAAGCGGCATTCAAGAAGGAATGGTGTTAGTGAGCGCCATGCACATTACGGCTTCGGTATATGTGAATGATGCGGAATACGGGCTAATCGAAGATATTGATGAATGGCTGGAAAAAGTTGCCCCGTTTAACCTCGATTATCGCCATCATCAAACCGGGGAAACCAATGGGGATGCGCATTTAAAAAGTTTGTTGATGCACCACGAAGTTATCGTTCCCATCACAAATGGCCGGTTGGATTTAGGCCCCTGGCAGCAAATTTATTACGCCGAGTTTGATGGGAAACGGAAAAAGCGGGTGATCGTAAAAGCAATGGGAGAGTGATCTTCTTTAAAAAGAATAAAAGGAAAAGGATTAAGGATAAATAGATGAAGTGTTTATGGCTCATCTTACTCGCTAGTTTTAGTTTGATTTTTTTCGCCGGTTGCCAATCCGGTACTGAAAACAACTCGTCTACGAATGCAACAAAAACCTTTCGGGATAATGAACTGTTGTTGTCTGCAAATACGGATTATGCCCGGTTCGACTCAACAATTACCATTTCCATGGAAGGGCTTCCTTTCTACAATGGTAAAGGGCGCATTGTGCTTCAAGTGACTGCAAATGGTAAATCGGCGCAAGTATTTTCACCGGTGCAGGATATTATCGGGTCGAATCAGCACTCCAATGCCAGTGAATACCGCACTTCATTTGAAAGCCGGCTGCCGTTTTCGACACAATGGGAAATACGCTTATTGAACCCACCCGGTAGTTACACGTTTGAAGGCTATGCCTATATGGACTCAATTTGGGTGGATGGAAGTCTGATTGCAATTGATTCGCCGGAAGCCCGATCCATTGTGCCATTCGGTAATCGATTTCACAACCTTGCAACTGCGCCACAGCAATTATATTTACCCTTTCGCTAAGCGAATAATAAAAAACTTGCTACTTAATTTTTCGCCAGTATTTTCATAGTGACTTGTATTAAAATTCTCAATGGGCAATTGGAGTGATTTTTGCACAATTTAGCGTTCCGGTTAAACGCTAGTATATCAAAAACGAGAATCTTCATGCAGTATACGGGCAGCATTCGCCGATTTTTAGTATTTTTAGTTTTCCTCCTTTTTTACCAACCTCCAACACAAATTTTCGCGCAATATGTGCGCAAAGAGAATTTTCGAACGGAACATGACCGGCGGTTAAAATATGCACTGGATGATTGGGTAAGTTATACATCATCCAACCGGTTTAGCTCGATGACGGTTGGAACGCATTACATCTACATCGGCACAAAAGGCGGCGGCATTTTACGCTATCACATTTACGATAATTATTGGGATTATCCTTTCACAACCAGCAACGGTCTGCCCAGCAACCAGGTAGAAAATGTCGTTTTCGATCCCAAAACATCTTTTTTATGGGCAGTGACACCCAATGATGTTGCGATCTATAATTTCACATCCAGGGAGTGGATTCGCCGTTCGGAAACTCCCGGGTGGCCTTACCAATTTCCTGAAACCGGTACATCCCAGGATCCGAATGATATTCGGAAAGAACGATTTTTAGACCGCGAAGCGCTTTTTAACCTCCCGGGATTTTTTGCCAACGGTTCATTTAGCATTACCGGCGAATGGACATTAATTGACGACTTTACCTTTGACGAATACCCGATTGTTGGCTATTTGCGCGATCGTTTTGATCGAATCTGGTTTTTGGTGGATGGTTTTGGCATTGGCGAAGGACAGTTTTTCTCGCGACGGGTGAATTTCTATCGCGTCGGTTTACCGGATTTCTCTCCCCGGGCAATTGCCTACCAGGGCGATGATCTCTGGTTTGGCGGGATTGGAAAGGAACGGCAGGGAGTATCGGCAATTGCGCTTTGGCCGTATAATCAGGCGGGATGGCATTATTTTCAAGCCCGGCGAATTAATCGCCTGCCGCGTGATGATGTAAACGATATTGTTGCCGATGGCGATTCCGTATGGTTCGCCACTGAATTTGGTGTTTTACTTTACGATGCTGCGGAAGATAAATGGCGAAATTGGGGATTGGGCCAGGGAGTTGTTAGCCATACCGTTTGGGATGTGGAAATCCTCGGCAACTATTTGTACGCCGCTACAGACCAGGGCATTTCGCGAATCAACCGGTTTAGTGGAAAGGGCGAGCGAATTAAAGATCTCCGATTTTCCAATCTACCAACGTATCGCCTTGCGCTCCAAAACGATACATTGTGGGCAGCAACGTTTCGCGGGATTTTTCGCTACATCAATACGATTGGTGACTGGGAGTTGGTAGAGGCTAAAAGCGCAATTCAAGATATTAATGTAACCGCTGTAGATGTTTACCAAAACGAAGTCTGGTTTGCCGCTCACGGCGGTATATTTGGGCTAAATTTAGATACGGATGAATGGCAGAGTTTTAATCAAATCGCTTTCGAAATCGATTATCCCTATATGGATATCAAAGTAAATGATAAAAGTGTGTGGGTCGCCACGCCAAACGGCCTTTTAAAATACGATAAAATCCGCCAGGATTGGCGATTGTTCACCCGGCAAGACGGTTTGTTAAGTAATATTTGCTACCAGCTTTTGCTGGATGGCGATTATATTTGGATTGCAAACGAGTTAGGCTATACTCAATTTTATTGGAATAGCCCGCGGAGAAGTGATTAAGCCGGGAAATTGCGAAAGTGATGAACTAACGTTAAAAATAGTCTAAAATTTGAAGAGAGAAAAGATATGAATCTGAATTATCGATTGAGACTTGCTGTTTTTGCATTTGTTTGCCTGGGATTTTGTAATTGCACTCAAAAGAAACAGGCGGAAAGCGATCCACAAATTTCGGTGATTCGGAATGTTTCTGTTGTGGATGCCAAAGCGATGTTAGATAAAGATTCCAAAATTATTGTCATTGATGTGCGTACTCGGGAGGAATACACCGGCCCGTTGGGACATATTACCGATTCTAAACTGAAACCGGTTCAACAAATAGAGAATTGGGTTTCGGAAATCGATCACTTAAAAGAGAAAGACATTATGCTCATTTGCCGCAGCGGCAGGCGTAGTCTTCGGGCTGCCAATTTTTTAAAGGGGCGAGGGTTTCAAAACGTAATCAATATTGAAGGTGGAATGATAGCGTGGAACGAAAATCGTTTTCCTGTTGAAAAATAGCTAAAATCAAACCTTTGAAAGGTTCGCAACCTTTCAAAGGTTATAGACGCTTTTCGCTCCACGCTTTACGAATAAATTCCTACCCGTTTTTCCGCTCAAACGCTTTCATAAAATCGACCAATCGCTCCACACCTTCCGTTGGCATTGCATTATAAATTGAGGCGCGAATACCGCCAACGGAACGATGCCCCTTTAAACCGGACATCTCATTTTCCAGCGCTTCGGCGATAAATTGTTTATCCAGGTCTTCATTTGGCAGGCGCCAGGTAACGTTCATCAGGGAGCGGCTATTTTCCTTTGCATGGGCGGAATAAAACGCCGTCGCATCGATTGCATCATACAATAGCTGTGCTTTTCGGCGATTCACAGCTTCCACGGCATCAATACCCCCCTGGTCTTTTATCCAGTGCATTACCAGGTTTATGACATAAATACCAAAGGTATTTGGCGTATTATACAGCGAATTTTTTTCTGCGAATATTTTATAATTTAAAATTGTAGGAATATCGCCTGGGCTTCTTTCCAGTAAATCTTTTCGGATAACGACAATTGCAACACCGGAAGGGCCGGCATTTTTCTGGGCGCCGGCGTACGCAAGGGCAACTTTCTCCGGAGCATAGCGCTTGCAGTGAAAATCGGAAGACATATCAATAACAAGCGGCACATTGCCGGTATCGGGGAAGTCCTGCCACTGCGTGCCAAAAATCGTATTGTTGGAGCAGATATGCAAATATGCGGCATCGTTGCCGACGACAAAATCCGTGGGAATGTGGTTGTGGTTTTCTGCTTTTGAGGATGCAATAACCCGAAAAGGTTTGCCGAGTTTTTCTGCTTCTTTATAGGCTTTACTCGCCCAGGAACCACTGTCGATATATTCGGCTGTTTTGCCATCGACAGCCAAATTTAAGGCAACCGCAGCAAATTGCCCTGTGGCTCCGCCTTGCAGGAAGAGTGTCTGGTAGTCTTCAGAAAATCCCATGATTTCCCGAACAAGTGATTCTGTCTCCACCACCAGGTTGTCGAAGGTCTTTGAACGGTGGCTCATTTCCATCAACGACATCCCTTCTCCATGATAATCCAATAATTCTGCTTGCACTGTTTTCAAAACCGCCAGCGGCAGTGTTGCCGGCCCGGCGCTAAAATTTACTATTCGGTGTGGCATGATAACTCCTCCAATTTTTGTGTTGTTTATGGTTGATTTTTCTATACAAATTTATTGAGTTTTTCTTTCGCCCGGCTGCCATAATGTCTCTTCAATATTTAACTTTGCGGAAACAAACCGGCTGGCAACAAACAACCAATCGCTCAATCGATTGATATATGGGATTTCCGTTCCGTCAAGTGTTTCTTCGTCAGCCAGTCGAATAATCGCTCTTTCTGCGCGGCGGCAGACGGTGCGAGCGATGTGCAATTGAGCGGAAATGGTGCCTCCACCCGGTAAAATAAACGATTTTAACGGCGGCAAATCATTATTCATGGCATCGATTTCTTGCTCCAGGTTTTCAATATCTCCGCTGAGAATTACCGGGGTATTTTCCCGGCGATCCTCCGGTAGAACCGCCAATTGGGAACCCAGGTCAAATAGTGTATTTTGAATATCTAATAGTTGTGTTTTTAATATTTCAAGTGCTGCTAAAGTTGTGCTTTTCAATAAATCGACGACCAGACCCAATTGGGCATTTAATTCATCAACCGTACCATAGGCTTCGATTCGCAGCGATGTTTTTTTTACCGCCTGGCCGCCGGCCAAACGAGTCATACCTTTATCGCCGGTTTTGGTATAAATCCGGGTAATTCTAACCATCTAAGAACCCCATTTATTATAATTCAGTTGCTGTCTTTTGCAGATAACGTCTATCGCACAATAGTAAAAGTACTGCTTTATTCATTAATAAATAAACACAATTTTAAGATTGTTTGCCCGTCTTTTGAGCAACTCATGGAGATACGCTTTTATTTCACTCTCGTGAAAATCCGGCGAAAAAAAATAAAAAGATTGCTTTGTTTTTTTCAGTTTTCTATTATTGGCGCTTCTAAAATAATACGATGAAAAACTAAAAACTCAATTTACTTAAAAATGAAAAAATTGGAGGTTATTCGTTATGGTCAAAGTAAGTCCCAGAACAAAAAAAACCAGCTTTCAAGTTTCGTT
>CAXHHS010000328.1:0-7440 GCA_964015645.1 uncultured bacterium | reverse complement strand
GATGCAATGGAGTCTCGTGGGCTCGGAGATGTGTATAAGAGACAGACATTACAGTTTAATCGTGTCTTTTCGATGTTTACAATACTTTGCCTAACGTTTGTTTTTGTTCGGGCAAACCAGGCACTTTTACCGGCAAACTGTGTTGTTATTTTATTTTTTTTTATGTTAAACGCCCCCTATTTGCGGTGGTCTTATCCATTATTCAATCGATATTTCTTTTTTATCGGGGCTTTTTTTGTTATTTCCATCATTAGCACTTTAACTAGCGAATTTGATTGGAAAAGATTCTTACTTTCATATAGCCTATATGCTTTTCCGCCGATTGCAGGTTTAGCATATTATTACTCCAATATATCTACTCTGCAATTTAGAAAGTTCCTCTTTTATATTACATTAGTACAAATTATTACCTTTTCCATTCAAACGATTATTCAATTATCGAAGGGAACTCTAGCATTTGGAACGGATTGGGCAGTTGGAACAATGGCAGTTCCCGGTGTTACAGCGCACACGGCAGGTGTCTTAATATCTCTAACCGGTATTTATTGGTTCCAGCAATATTATAAAGATCATCGGAAAGAAAAAAAATACTTCTATTTATCATTAATTTCCTTCTTTCTACTTTTTCTTACCGGAACTACTCATGCATTTTTTGCTCTCTTTGGAGCAATAACCTTATATGTGTTTTTAAAATCAACTTCAAAATATCGCTTTCTGTATATTTTATTATTGTTATTGTTATTTTCAATTTATCCTTTTTTCTCTAAAGATGTAGTTTGGAATATAACGGGCGGTATTAATAGTTTAAAAGCGTTAGCTGCCGGAGACCTGGATTATCTATTACACAATCGTGCCTTAAAAATCAAAGCCTTTTTTATCGGATTGGAATACCTGTATAAGAATCCGGAAATGAGTTTTTTTGGTGTCGGGATGGGCAATTTTAATGATCGAGCCACCGCTTTCGCATTATTCCCGTCTTATGGCGCGCAAATTCAACAATTGCTTGGCCTGCAGCCATCTCAAATCTCTCTCTCGCTGATTGGAAGGAATTGGGTTAAAATCGGATCGGTGTCTAATTCCATATATTCCGATATGATTAGTGTGATAATTCAATTGGGGTTGGCCGGATGCGCTTTTTGTTTGGTCCTTATTAAAAAGATTCTAAATGTTTTTAAAAAAAGCGCTACCTCGCGTTTTGTAACGCTTTATATAAGTTATGTTTTCTTTTTAGGGTTTTTCGAAAACTGGCTACAATACCCACAAGTTTCTGCTTTTATTTCCCTGTTATTATTTGATTTGTATCGCCAAACTCAACAACCGAAGGTTATTTGATATTTTAAATTCAATGATGCAAGAAAACACAGTTGTATGGTTGGCGCTTCCCAACTTGAAATTCTATATGGAAAGATTCAAAACATTCATTCAAGTCGCTGCACAGGCTTGTGAAGGGCATGTTGTTATTATCGATGATAATACTTTTCCGAATGCAATGCCTGTTGATGATATTCCTAAAAATGTAACAATTCATTTTATTGGTGGAAGTAAGCTCAACAAAATAAAATATCTTTGGAAGCTGGCTGGAAAGGCGTTACAGGCGAATTATGAAACGACCATTATTCATGACACCTTTTGGCTAAAATTAGGGTTTTTTGTTTATTTCAGAAACCTGTGGAAAAGAAGGTCAGTTACTTATTTTCTCTCTTTATATTCACCCAATCCTGATTTTTATGTGAAAAGACGGTGGCGAGAATTTTCAAAAGAAAATGTCTCCTGGCAGAATAACTTTCAATATATTAGCCATTTTTTTCAAAAAGTTCCCCTGGAATTCTTTTCCTGCCGCCTGGCGAATGGTATTATTGGAAACGATACGGAAATTACCGCAGGTGTAAAAAAATATTATAAGACAAAATCAACGTTATTTGCACTACCAACCTCAGTAAATCCTGACAAATTCTCTCCTATCAATGGCCATCAAAATGGGATTATACCAAAAGATAAGGCCATACATATCTTAGGAGTCGGTACATTACAGATTCGAAAAGGATGGCATATTTTAGCAGAAGCTATTGGTTTATTAAGGGATAAAGGTGTAAATGTTCGGGTCACTTTAATTTTTACATTGCAAGAAAAGGATACTAACTGGTTTTCCGATTCACTAAAAAAATATAACGTTCAAGATCTATTTACTTTATTCGATTTCCTTCCACAGGAAAAATTGATGGCATATTATAGCAATGCGGATGTTTTGGTGCACCCTTCTTTTTCCGAAGGATCGCCCCGGGTGGTAAAAGAAGCCATGGCCTGCGAATGCCCGGTGATCGCCTCTGACCTGCCGGGCATCCGAATTCTTGATCCTGCCGGCAAATGGATACAAAGATTTCAAATTGGTAATGCGGAGAGCCTGGCTGGTTGTTTAAATGATTTCGGGCAAAATATCGAAATGTGGAGAGAAAAAAGGCCACAAATACGGCAATGGGTTTTAAATAATTTTACGCCTGCTATAATTGCAAAGCAGATTACCGAGTGCTACAAACAAACATTATCTTTTAATAGAGGTTAAATAATGACATCTCAAAAAATTGTTCATACCGCAAAAGATTATGAAAAGCATTATGAAGAATTCTACAAAGATGAAGACTATGATATCGAGTGGCGATTATTAGGTGCAAAGGATAAGGTTCAAAATATCATAACGTTGTGTAGCAGCTTAAATCCACAAAATATGCTCGATATTGGTGGTGGTGATGGTATTGTTGGCAAAATATTAGCAGAAAGAGAATTTTGTAAACAGATGTATTTTATTGAGTTATCAACTTCAGCGATCAACTTGATAAAGTCTCAAACTATTCCATATTTGGTGGAGGCAATAAAATACCAGGGGGTGGAAATTCCTTACGAGGATAATAAGTTTGATCTGGCAGTATGCACCCATGTGATAGAGCATGTTGAAAATCCCCGGGTATTATTAAATGAAATGAAGAGAGTCGCAAAATACTGTTTTTTTGAAGTTCCGCTGGAGGATAATTTTAACGCCTCCCCTAATTTTGTTTGGTCTGACACGGGACACATCAATTTTTATAACCCGCGCACGTTTAAATTTTTATTACAATCTTGTGGTTTTGAAGTGATGGATATGAAGATAACCCTTCCTTCTTTGCAAGCCCACCTTTATGCCGGTAATAAGTTCGAAAATACCATAAAATATAACATCAAAAAAGGGTTGTTAGGGGTAAACGCTAATTTGGCAGCCAGCTTGTTTACATATCATTTTGCCGTACTTTGTAAATGCTAAACTTAATAGTGATAAGTAATTAAGGAATTTATGAGCGAATATAATTTACAAGTCGACGCCGCAAAGTATTTGAACGAAAATTATTTAGGGGCAGCACGTTTCTTGGGGTATCATGAGCAACTGATGAGTGTTTTTAAGTTAAAAGATGTGAAAACTATTGCAGAGATTGGTCCGGGAAACGGGGTGACGACCGCCTTATTAAGACATTTCGGATACGAGGTTCAGACGATTGATTTCGACTACCGGTTAAGCCCGGATATAGAGTGTTCTATCCTTCAATTGCAAGAGAGAGTACACCAAACTTTTGATGTCGTGTTATGTTTCGAAGTATTGGAGCATCTCGAATTCGAAGACTTTGAAGCTGCCTTACAAAATCTTAATGCGATTACGAATCAATATTTGATCCTATCGCTGCCATACGTAGGATATACAATCAAGTTCCTGGCGTACCTGTCCAGGTTAGGCGAAAGGAAAATCGAATTTATCAAGCGGATTCCGCCGTTTTGGAAAACGCATGTCTTTAATGGAGAACACTATTGGGAAATCGGAAAAAAAGGGTATTCCCGGCGAAAAATTCGTGAAGTGCTCTCCCGGCATTTTCAAATTCATAAAGAATGGCTGTTTACCTATAATCACTCCCAATTATTTTACCAATGTCAAAAAAAGTAAACAATCCTGAAATCATTATTTTTCAACGCATTATCCCTCATTATCGGCTACCGATATTCCAGGCGCTAATAGGAAAATTTAAAAAGGTGTTAATTCTTTATGGGCAGCCGTTGAAGAGCGAAACACTGAAGAATGCCGTTATAGAAGAAAAGGCATATTTTAAGCGGGTGAAACACCGCTATTTTTTTAACAACAAGAATATCTTTATCAGTAACAACTGGTTTAAACTCCTGTGGCGATCCAGGCCCAGGATATTCATTTGCCAATACAATATTGGCAATATCAATTTGTACCCGCTGTTTCTGCTGCGCCCTTTCTTTAAATATAAAATTATTCTCTGGGCTTTTGGCTATGATCCGCCGCACGGGTTTCAACCGAAAAAGCGCTTGAAAGATAAAATTCGCTTATTTTTTTACCAGCGCAGCAATGCCGTGATCTTTTATTGGGAAAAGGGCCGGGAGGTAATTGCTCAACACTCGGCAAAGAAAACCCATTACTTTGTCGCTCCTAACACTTTGAACACCCCGAAACTCATCGATTTAAAAGATCATTTCACCCGCCAGGGTGTAGAAAAGATCAAAAACGATTTAAACATTTCCACGAAATATCATTTCGTTTACGTTGGGCGATTGCTGGCGGATAAGCAAATTGATCTGTTGCTAAAAGCCTACGCCGCGATTGAGAAAAAAGAGCATGATGTATCCCTGGGCATTATCGGCGATGGCCCGGAAAAGGCAAACCTGGATGCGTTAGTGAATACATTGGATCTGAAATCGGTAAACTTTTTAGGAGAAATTCTCGATGACGAAGCCGTGGGGAAATGGATCTATGTAAGCGATGCTTTTATTATGCCCGGAAGGCTGGGGCTTTCGGTTGTCCATTCTTTTTGTTTTGGCACCCCGGTTATCTCCCAGCAAAAAGAATATTATTATCACGGCGAAGGAGTGGGGTATATTGAAAATGGGGCGAATGGTTTCCTGGTAAAAGATGGCGAGATTGGGGAGTTAAGCCATAAAATGGAAAGCATTTTGGAGAACGAAACGTTGCGCAACCAATTAAAAAAAGGCGCTTTCGATACAGTTATTAATAGGTGCTCTATTAATAAAATGTTAGAAGGATTCGAACGGGCCATTAAACACATATCTGATAAAAAGATACTCATTGTGGGGTCGGTGCCGCCACCATATCACGGCTCTAATTTGTATTTGAAAGAATTGCTCGACTCCAACCTTAATAAAGCGTTTAATGTAATTCATCTTGACACCAGCGATTCGCGTGATGATATGGATAATTTCGGAAAATTGGATTGGCCGAATATCTCATTAGGGTTGAAAAACTTTGTGCAGTTAGTAGCCTTATGTGTAAAAGAAAAACCGGACATGGTTTATTTGCTTCCATCGGAAACATTAGCGTATCTCCGTGATGGCGGATTTGTTTTGCTGACCAAAATTTTTTCTAAGGCGAAAATCATTCAGCACATGCACCTGGCTTCTTTTGATAAATTTTATCAGAAAGCGAAATGGCTTCTGAAAAAATATATCGATCTCACTCAAAAGCTGGTCAACCAAACTATTGTTTTGGGAGAATCGCTAAAGCCGGTTTATTATCAATGGCACTCGAAAGCAAATATTCAGGTTGTCCCCAATGGCATTGATGCAAATATTTCTCTAAATGGTAAATTCAAAAAAGAATCTCTACCGGTGCTGTATTTTTTGGGAAACCTTGTAAAATTTAAGGGAATTCACCTGGCGGTACAAGCATTGGGAATCGTCAAAAGACATTATCCGAATATTCAAATGAAAATCGCCGGAAAGTGGCGTTATGACCGGGTATTTAAAATAGATGAGGAAGCGATTAAAGAGGAAATCTTTACAATTATCCAAACTGAGAAACTAAAAGATAATGTAGAATTTCTGGGAACAGTTACCGGAGAAGATAAAGCCCAATTGTTAAAAGAGGCGAATATACTTGTTTTTCCCAGCGTTTATGATGCGTTTCCGCTTGTCATTTTAGAGGCAATGGCAGCAGGAAATCCGATTGTAGCAGTTGATAAAATCGGCGCAATACCGGATATCGTGATTCACAACCAAAATGGCCTTTTAGTAGATGAGCCCGACCCTCAAAAAATCGCAAATGCAATTATCTACTTGATAGAAACCCCCCAGGAGCGGATTAAAATGGGGATGCAAGGAAGGGAAATGTATCAGAAAAATTATACAAAAGAAAAACATGTCGAAAATATGATCTCCGTTTTTAGGGGAGAGTTATCAAAAGTCAATTAAACGTTTTAGACCAATATTACGCTAATATTAATCATAGTGGAATAATGTTTTGAGAAAAGAATGTCTAACATACAAAATATCCTTAATGCCATCGAAAAAACGGCTCGCAAAACCAATTTCTGCGGCTTCGATCCTTACGATGGATTATACCTCAACAGCTTAATTGGTAAGATCCTTAAATCGAATAAATTTGGGCGTTTAGCATTAATCCATTTTAATAAACGATCCATTATAAATTTCCGGCCGCTTTTGGGTGTTCGCAAAGCGCTAAATCCCAAAGCGGCTGCTTTGTTTTTATCCGGGTTTGTAAAACTGGATAAATTAGATGAAGCCAACCGGCTAAAAGAACGGCTGCTGAATAACCGCATTAGCGGCTGTAAAGGGAATGCCTGGGGGTACTATTTCCCCTGGCAATCGCGGGTTTTTTATCTTCCGGCAAATACGCCCAATGCCGTTGTAACCTGTTTTGTTGCGCATGCGTTTATGGATCTATATGAAAAGACCGGTGAGTCTAATTTATTAACAATCGTTGAAGGTGTTATTCAGTTTATTACAGAAGAATTAAACCGGTTTAAAGATGAATCCGGTTTATGCTTCAGCTATTCACCGCACGATCATAGTCTTATTTATAACGCCTCTGCATTTTGTTTGGAAGTATTGGCACGCTTCTCTCATCTAACTCAATCCTCAACCCCGGAGATTGAACCGGTTGTGGAACCCAGTCTCAATTTCATAATAAACGATCAAAATAATGATGGCTCCTGGTACTACGGCAAACAATTTGTGCAGCATTTTATCGATCATTATCATACGGCATATCTATTGGAATCTCTGGAAAATATAAATGAATACACAAACAATCGATTTAAGCTAAGACCGGTAATTGAACGGGGAATTGAGTTTTATCAAAAAAATTTGTTTACCGAATCCTTCTTGCCCAAATTTTACAAAAATGCCATTTACCCTATCGAATCACATTGTGTTGGCGCAACAATTAAAGCATTGTGCCGATTAAGCGATAATTATGGAAGACATCTCTACGATTTGGCATTAAAAGTAGCGGATGTTTCGATTGAAAACCTGTTTGATCCAAAAAGAGGTTACTTTTATTATCAGAAGCGTAAATTTTGGACAAACAAAATAAATTATTTGCGCTGGTCCCAGGCGTGGATGTTCATTGGATTAACCTCTTTATTA
>CAXHHS010000327.1:0-7450 GCA_964015645.1 uncultured bacterium | reverse complement strand
TCGTGGGCTCGGAGATGTGTATAAGAGACAGAAACATATTCGAATTCTGTTTGGCGGGAACGCTGCTTTTTAAAATTTTGCTCAATCAACTCTTCCAAGGATTCCGAAGGTTTAGCAGTTGTGCTCTTTTGGATTTGTGACGGTTTTACAATGGTTTTTTGATCGGCTTTGGCCAGCGTTAATTGATGACTTCTCCCCTGGAAAATATTGATGGAACGCTGCCAGGTTTTGGTAACTCGCCGGCGATTTTTTAAATACTGTTTGGGAGTTTGGATATCATCAGCATCAACAATCAAAATTCCGTTTTTAAATGAGTAATTGCAAAACGGGCATTCTGTGCGATTATTGCTCACATGGGCAAAACAGCTTGCGCAATACATGTTTAACCTCCTTATTTTTCTGTCCCTGCTCCATTTTTTCCAATTGTCGAGCAAATACCGTTCCTGTTTTTAAAGCTATTGCTTTAAAAAATGATTAGCTTTTCAAATTTTTAGACAGGTCTAAAAATTTGAAAAGCTAAATCAAAAATAGTTTTGTTTATTGAGTTGGGGGGCTTACGAAACAAGAAAGTGAAAAAAAATTATCCTTTTGCCTTTATCCCTCATCCTTTTTAAACACTAACGGTAAAGTAAATAAAAACAACATAAATCGAAAGCAGGATAAAACCTTCGTAGCGCTCGATGTTCCAGCGAAAACGCATCATTGGCCAGATTAGGAGGCTGATAAAAACAAGGAGGGGGAATTCCGTGGACATTAATTTTTCTTCATAGCTGATTGGGATTGGGCGAATCATTGAAGTAATACCGCCGATTAATGCCAGGTTAAAAATATTACTGCCAATTACATTTCCAACAACCAAATCGACTGATTTGCGAGTTGCGCCGACGATTGTTGTCGCCAGCTCCGGCAAAGAGGTACCCAGGGCGATCAGCGTTAACCCGATAATAGTATCGCTGACGCCAAGTATGCGGGCAAGTGCGGTTCCCGAATCAATCGATAATTGCGACCCGACAATTAAAACTGCCATTCCGAAAAAAGAAAATAAAAGGTATTTCAACTTTGTTTTACGCGGAACCCGTTTTTCGCCATTTTCGATAGCAAGCTCTTTAAATTCAGTCATCTCCTTTAGGGTAAAACGACCGATATAAAACAGAAATATTCCCAATAAGCCCAATAATAGAAAGCCTTCGTACCATTTAATAACAAAACCGGTATAAGCGATAAGCAAAAAAACCATTGTCACGAAGATCATATAGGGAACTTCTCGCTTTACCCAGGAGCTTTTTATTTTAAGCGGAATAATTAAAGCGCCAACTCCCAGGATAAGCCCAAGATTTGCAACATTGCTCCCAATAATATTGCCGATGGAAATGCCAATATTTTCTTGATATGCTGCCAGGGAACTTACTACCAATTCCGGTATGGAGGTTCCTACGGAAACAACTGTAAGCCCGATAATTAATGGACTAATTCCCTGGGCGCGTGCTAATTTTGTAGAATTGCTAACGACCATTTCTGCGCCGAACCATAACAGCGCCAGACCAAACGTCAGCCAAATAAATTCGAGAATCATCGTTTTTACTCTATTTTAAAGTGTATACATTTTCGAAACCGTTTTTTGCTCAACCACATCTATTAAGGGCTCATGCTGTGTGCCGATATAATCAAGGGTTGTGCCCAACGCCAATTGCGGTTCGTTATTTTCCAGGCTAAGATGTCCCAAAACAACCTGTTGTAAATGAGCGTTAAGAATCTCTTGCAATAATTCTCCAGCGTTGTGATTGGAGAGATGACCGGTTCTACCGGAAATTCGTTCTTTTAACTCCCAGGGATAAGGCCCGGCCATTAACAGATCAGGATCGTGGTTGCTCTCCAAGATTAATGCTTGTGCCTGGCAAACATTTGTTTTTACTTCATTTGTCACCACTCCTAAATCAGTGCAAATAACCAGTCTTTTACCATTAACTTCGATCAAAAATCCAACTGTCGGATCGCAATCATGGGATAGTCGAAACGGCGTAAAAGAAATATCCTTGATCCGGAATGGCTCGACTTGCGGCTGAATTTCCTGGTTTGGCTTTAGCCAACGGGTTATACTATCCAGCGTATCAGGATGGGAGTGCACAGGTAATTTGTAGCGATTTGCAAAAACGCCAACCCCTCGAACATGATCGCTATGGGCGTGTGTTAATACAATTGCATCGATAGTTTCGGGATCGATTTCTCGCGTTCGCAGCCGTTCCTCAACTTGTCGCGCGGAAACACCGACATCTATCAGAACCCTGGCATAATCGGATTCAACAAAGATCGAATTTCCCCGGCTTCCACTCGCTAATAAGCAATACCGCATGATTTTCCTGGATCAATTAGGTTAAAGTCTTTAGTAGGCAGTAGGCAAAAATTTCAATTTAATTTTGCTTATTGCCCATTGCCTACTTTAGCCCCCGGCTTCCCGGTTTATAAAGGGGTTTATTTTGTTTGCAGAGAGGGCAGGATTCCGGTTTATAGGCCACCATCTTGTTCTCATATACCGAAAAGAGCGGGTAATCCAATTTATGATTTCCCCCGGTGCGATCAACAATACTGGCCATCCCGACAACATAAGCACCCGTGCCTTCAACCATTTCTGCTAATTCCTTTACTGTCCCTCCCGTGGTGATAACATCTTCTAATATCAACGCTGCTTCATTGGAATCTATTGAGAAACCACGACGTAGGGTGAGTTCACCATTTTGCCGCTCGGCAAAAATGCTGCGTACGCCTAACAGCCGCCCTACTTCCTGTGCAACCACAATGCCGCCAACGGCTGGTGCTATCACTACATCGATACTGTCTTTTTCTTCCAGATAAAATTCAACAATTTCCCGGCAAAACATTTCGAGATAATTCGGATATTGCAGTACCAGCGCGCACTGGAAGTATACAGGGCTGTGCAAACCGGAGGTTAATTGAAAGTGTCCGTTTTGTAATGCGCCGGTTTTATCGAGAAGCTGCAAAATTTGTTGCTTATCCATGTGCCATCCAATGATAAATATCAAAATTAAAATATTAATTATTTTTTCAGCCAACAAATGACCGAAACGATGAAACCGTTTTTTGAAAATTTATGATTTACAAAAATCAGAAGCGAAGCAGACGTTTCAAAAACGCTTAATTTATATCTAACAGCCCGGGGTTTTTATGGATGCTAATATGCATGTTAATTTGATCCCGCAAGTGTTTTGCCCGATCACGTGCGGCATCAGCAAAATTATACCCGTCCGAGGCATAAAGAATGGTTCGGCTGGAGTTGATAAGTGTAGAAAGGCCTTCGTAGTCAGTTGCAAATTTAACGACTTCTTTTAAGTTTCCTCCCTGGACACCGATCCCCGGAACCAAAAAAGGGACTTTCGGGGCAAAATCTCTAATTTCTGCGATATGGCCGGTGTGGGTTCCGCCAACTACCATGCCGCAATTTCCATAGAGGAAATTCCACTCCACAATTTTCTGGGCAACTTTACGATACAGCGGTTCCCCATCGACTGGCAAAAATTGGAAATCTGCAGCGCCGGGATTAGAGGTTAAACATAGAATAAACACACCTTTACTCTCATATTCCAAAAATGGTGCTACGGAATCCATTCCCATGTACGGTGCTACGGTAATTGCATCAAAATCATACGTTTTAAAAAAGGTTTCGGCATACTTGCGGCTGGTATTATCAATATCCGCACGCTTGGCATCGGCAATAACAAAAACGCCATCCGGTATTACCGCTAACGTTTTTTCCAGCAATTCCCATCCCGGTAATCCCAGGGATTCATAAAAAGCGATGTTAAGCTTGTAGGATGCAACAAAATCATGTGTCGCTTCGATGATGGCTTTATTGAATGAAAACAGGGGATCGAGATCGGAAAGCAGAAAGCTGGGGATCTTTTCAATATCAACATCCAGGCCGACACAAACCATCGAACGTTTATCCCGGATGCACTGGTTTAAGTTCTTCGCAAACATCTACTGCCTCGTCTATCTAAGGAAACGATAAATATACGGCATTCAGCCATTTTAACCAAATCTTAAATTTTTCGAAAACGCTTATTTTGCCAACAACAATACAACTGATCTTGCAGAAGTATTATAAAACTCCTGATTTGAAAGTTTCTCTTCCTTCCCCGGTTCCAAAATGTCAGCAGGCGATGAAGTAGCGGTATCTAAAACGCGATACCAGGAAACATTGTTGCTATTTGAGGGCAGTTCCATAAGCTGATTTTGGCCGGTGGCGTTCAAAATAATATAGAGATCATTGTCTGATGGATTGCCAAAAAGATGCATCGCCAGCGTATGGGATTCTTGCGTCCAACCCGGTTGCCAGAGTTTTGCACCATGCCAGTTAATAGACGGCGAATGGTCACCACGCGCTTTATCGAAACTCGCGCGTCGTAAATTGGAGTGGGTTTTACGAAACTGAATTAGTGATGTGAAAAAGCGGTGTAAGTCTACGGATTTATTAGTGGGTTCCCAATTTATCCAGCTAATTTCATTATCCTGACAATAGGCGTTATTGTTGCCGCCCTGGGTACGACCCAATTCATCTCCAGCTAAAATCATCGGAACTCCATGGGAAAGTAATAAAATCGCGGCCATATTTTTCATTTGCTGCAAGCGAAGCTTGTTAATTTCGTTAGAATCGCTCGATCCCTCTACTCCGCAGTTCCAGCTAAAGTTATCATTTGCGCCATCCGCATTATCCTCGCCGTTTTCCAGGTTATGTTTTTGATTATAAGAAACCAGGTCGTTTAATGTAAACCCATCGTGGCTGGTGATGAAATTGATGCTGTGAAAAGGTTCGCGGCCATCATCTTCGTATAGATCGGAACTACCGGCCAGGCGGGTTGCCAGCGTCGGAATCATACCATTGTCGCCGCGTACATAGCGGCGGATGTCATCGCGAAATTTACCGTTCCACTCTGCCCAGCGCCCCCAGGAAGGAAAGTCGCCAACCTGGTACAGCCCGGCAGCATCCCAGGCTTCGGCAATTAATTTGGTTTTGGCAAGAATAGGATCGTGGGCAATTCGTTCCAGCAGCGGCGGGTTGGAAAGCACGGAGCCATCCTGGCCACGCCCTAAAATAGAGGCGAGGTCAAATCGAAAACCATCTACGTGCATTTCGGTAACCCAATAGTGCAGGCAATCGATAATCATATCGCGCACTACCGGATGATTGCAATTTAAGGTGTTTCCGCAACCGGAGTAATTGTGGTAAACCCCGGTTCGAGGATCAATGATATAATAGATGGAATTATCCAGGCCCCGGAAAGCGTAGGTTGGCCCGCGCTCGTTGCCTTCGGCGGTATGATTGAAAACAATGTCGAGAATCACTTCGATGCCTGCCTCGTGAAATGCCCTCACCATTGTTTTAAACTCTTTTACCGGGCCATCGTTACGATTATCTGCGGCGTAAGCGGCTTTGGGAGCAAAGAATCCGATCGAATTATATCCCCAAAAATTAACTAATCCCCGCCCGGTTTTGGAGTGAATAAGATTTTTTTCCAATTCCTCAAATTCATTTATTGGCAAAAGTTCCACAGCGGTTACGCCTAGTTTTTTTAAATAGGGAATTTTTTCGGTTAACCCCAGGAAAGTGCCGGGGTTTCTGACTTGGGAAGAGGGATGGCGAGTAAATCCGCGAACGTGGAGTTCGTAAATAATCGAATCGTTCAGGGGAATGTTGAGCGGCTGATCTGTTCCCCAATCGAATTCATCATCGACCACCAAAGAGCGGCGGGAGTTTTGTTTAGGTAATTCCTTAATATGGCCGTTGCGAGTATGAATTTTTCCCCATTCCGGAGCGCCGGAAAATGCTTTCGAATATGGATCCAGCAACACAATTGACGGATCGAATTTGTGAATTTGCGGTTTATCATTCGGATCCCGATCTACGCGATAGCCATAACGGATTCCGGGATCCAGGCTTGTGATAAAGACATGCCACATATCGCCGGTTTTATTAAATCGCGGGTCCAGGGGAATTTCCAGGATGGATTCTTCATCACCGGGAACATATAATACCAAAGTTACTGTTGTTGCATGTTTTGAGAGCACGGCAAAGTTAATTCCACCACGCATAATTGATGCGCCCGGCGGTATGGGATGCCCGCGCTGAATGTCGAAATCCGTTCCCATAATTTCAAACAATTTCTGTTGCCGAAGATCTGTTTTTGACACGCTTTTCGCTCCTGGAATTTTAAGCCGCCTTATTTATAAAACTTACAGCAAGAGTCTACAATCGTACAGTTTTGTAAAATAAATTCCGAATCCTTAAATTTTATTAATTTATTATTTGAAATAAAATGACTTAATTATATCTTAAGTGCACAAAAGAGAAGATATTGAGGTAAATTTATTCAAAGAAAGGGGCTTAGATGAAGATCAAAGAAAAGATGGAAGGCACAGTAGCGGTGTTAACCGTTAACGGGAATATGATGGGCGGCCCGGATACCGTTGCTCTGCATGATAAGGTAAAAGGCCTCATTGCTGATAATGTTAAAAAAGTAGTTATCGATTTAAAAGGCGTAAAATGGATGAACAGTTCCGGCCTGGGTGTTTTGATGTCCTGCTTTGGCTCTTTACAACAAGCCGGCGGTACGTTAAAGCTGGCAAGCGTTGCTGAAAAAGTGCAAAGTATTTTTATGATCACAAAGATGATCGAGTTTTTCGAAACGTTTGAAAATGCCGATCGTGCAGTAGCGTCTTTTGAAAGCGAGAATTCATAACAAATAAATCCCTTCGTAAAGCGTGGGGTGTACGGTGTCTGTAATAGCCTGCGTTCCTCGCTTTGCGAATTATATTCCTCCCCTAACCGGACATAACCGGGACTCAATACGAATATCGACCAAGGAATATCGAATGATGAAGTATTGTCCCTCGATATTCATTATTCTTTTTTGCCAGCCACGGATTAACCACCACTGAGTAAAGAACAACTGGTTTGGATAGAAAAAACAAAACTTATCAAATTTACCCCCGTATGCTGTTAAATTACTGAGAGGAGATTGTTAAATTTTTTCTAATACTAATATTTAAAACGAGGGACATGTGATGAATTTAAGAGAGCTTTTGACAAAATTAGACGAAAAAAAGGCCCCAATTTTACTGAATGATGGCTCAAAAGATTGGGAAGCCAGCGACCTTTTGCAAACCTTATCGGAACCAATGCTGAAAAGAACAGCACACTTTCAGCCCGGAATGTATATCGCGGAAGTAAACAGTGGCGGATATTTGGGGCAGGTGCTGTATAAAGTTAAACAAAAGGGTTAACTGAATTTTTCAAATCGACAAACTTTTAAAGTAATATTTGATACAAGCTCCGTTTGCAATCTAAATGGAGCTTTTTTATTCTCGCCGAATGATTTTTTTATTCTCTACCGTGCACTTTTTGAATTTTGATGTATAAAGGCCGATTTTCGAGAAT
>CAXHHS010000326.1:0-7497 GCA_964015645.1 uncultured bacterium | reverse complement strand
GGTAGAGTTGCCCAACGGGGAGAATGGCAGTTTAACCATCGGCGGGACCGTTAGCCCGGCGGGTGGAAATTTTGAAGAACCGGTGACACAATCGACGCTGAAAGTTGTCGGTGCATTTTTAGGGCTGTCGAATGACCGCGCCAATGCCCGGCGCTACCCGGCCATTCATCCCCTGGAAAGCTGGTCAAAGTATCCCAGCGCGATTCCGCAGCAGCTTATCGAAGAAACGCGAGATATTCTACTCCGGAGCAACGAAGTGCAGCAAATGATGATGGTGGTCGGTGAAGAGGGTACTTCTTTGAATGACTTTGAAATTTATCTCAAAGGAGAATTTTTAGACAGCGTCTATTTACAGCAAAACGCCTTTGATGAGGTGGATGCCGCCACTTCCCCGAAACGGCAGAAATACATCTTTCACAAAGTTCACGAAATATTGAAAAGTGATTTTGTTTTCGAAGATAAAGCAAAATCACGAGATTTCTTCTACCGCCTGCGGCAGCTTTTTATCGACTGGAATTATACGCCGATGGATGGGGAAGGCTTTAAGCAGCAGGAAGAAAAAATAGACAAGTTAATTGAGGAATTTAAGAAAAATGATGATTTAGCGATTGGGTGATTTAGCCATTTTATGGTCACTTACCAAATCGCTAAATCACCAAATCGCCAAATGAGGATAAAACATGCGGCAAGTTTATAACAAAATCGAACAAATTTCCGGCAATGTAATTACGCTGAAGGCCTCCGGCGCCGCTTACGAAGAGTTGGCGGAGATTACCACTCAACAGGGCAAATCGCTGGCGCAAGTTATCAAATTGGATGGCGACGCTGTTTCCTTGCAAGTATTTGCCGGCGGGCGGGGAATTTCGATAAACGACGAAGTTCGCTTTTTGGGGCATCCCATGCAGGTTACTTTTTCCGATAATATGTTAGGCAGAATTTTCGATGGCGCCGGTAATCCACGCGACAAAGGCCCGGCCTTAAACGAGCACATGATCCCGGTTGCCGGGCCTTCGGTAAACCCTGTAAAGCGCATTATTCCCCGCCGGATGATTCGCACCAACATTCCCATGATCGATGTGTTCAACTCCCTGGTAGTATCGCAAAAGCTGCCGATTTTTTCGGTATCCGGCGAGCCATACAATGAGTTGTTAGCACGCATTGCGCTACAAGCGGAAGTCGATTTGATCGTTCTGGGCGGCATCAAGCTGAAATATGATCAATACATGTATTTCAAAAATGAGTTGGAAAAAGGCGGGGCGCTCTATCGCTCAATTTTCTTTATGAATACGGCCTCCGACCCCATTGTGGAAGGATTGATGGTGCCGGATTTGTGTCTCGCGGTTGCTGAAAAATTTGCCCTGAAAGGCAAAGACGTGCTGGTGCTCCTCACGGATATGACCAACTATTGTGATGCGTTGAAAGAAATCTCCATCACCATGGAGCAAGTGCCCTCTAACCGCGGTTATCCCGGCGACCTCTACAGCCAATTAGCGGCACGTTATGAAAAAGCAGTGGATTTCGACGATGCCGGATCAATTACCGTGCTCGCCGCTACTACCATGCCCGGTGACGACGTTACGCATCCGGTTCCGGATAATACTGGCTACATCACCGAAGGGCAGTTTTATTTGCGCAACGGCCGTATCGAACCTTTTGGTTCTCTAAGCCGCTTAAAGCAGTTGGTAAATAACAAAACCCGCAAGGATCATCGCGCAATTATGGATGGCATGATTCGGCTCTACGCCCAATACAAAGAGGCGGAAGAAAAACGAGCGATGGGGTTTCGCATGAGCGATTGGGATAACAAATTGTTGAAATACGGCAAGATGTTCATTGCGCAAATGATGGATTTGTCGGTGAATATTCCCATGGAGCAGGCGCTCGATCGCGGCTGGCACATTTTAGCGGAATGTTTTAAACCGGAAGAAACCGGCCTGCGCTCGGATTTAATCGAAGAATTCTGGCCAGAAATTAAGAAGGAGGAGGAAACCACGAATTACACGAATTAACACGAATTACTTCCTATGTATGCAAATTTATCTAGTAAAAATTTGTGCAATTCGTGTAATTCGTGGTTAAGAAACCTTTATGGTAAAGATTAAGCTAACAAAAAATGAGCTAAAAAAACAACGTGACAACCTGAAGCGGTTTACTCGCTATTTGCCGACGCTGGAATTGAAAAAACAGCAGCTGCTGCAAGAAATCCGCCGAATTCAGCAGGAGGTCGAGCGGCTGCAAACGGAAATTGAACGGGTAGAAGCAGAAGTATACCAATGGGTAGATGTTTTTGGAGAAGATATTGATTTGCACGATTTTTTTAAGGTTGCAGAAATAAAAATCGAGCAGGGAAACATTGCTGGAATCGATATACCGGTTTTCCAGGAAATTCTCTTTGAAGATTTTTCCTACAATCTGTATCGAACGCCGTTGTGGGTAGATATCGGAATTTCGGTTTGCAAACAACAAATCAAGCACAAAGCCGCGTTGCAGGCAGCGCAAAAACAGGAAGAGATTATCCGGGAGGAATTACGCGTAACCATTCAACGCATCAAACTTTTTGAAGAAGTGAAGATCCCGGAAGCAAAAGAGAATATTCGCATTATCAGAATCTTTTTAGGTGATCAGCAAACCGCGGAAGTCGTTCGCGGAAAAATCGCCAAATCCAAAATCGAAAAGAAAAAAAGGAGTGCAAAATTTATTTTGCAATAAGATAATGATCGTCAAAATGCAAAAAATAACCCTGGTCGTCAGCGAAAGAGAGCGGGAAGCGGCTTTGGACAAGCTCCGAAAGTTAGGAGTGCTACACATTCAAGGGATTAAAGAGCAGCCGTCCGGGGAGGATTTTCAGGTTTTGGAGACGGAAAAAGATAATATCGAAAAAGCGCTTCAAATTGCCGGAGAAGATCAAACAGTATCGGAAAATATGATGTCGAATGCCGGGGAGGGGGCCGATCAAGTACAGCAAATTTTATCACTGGCCGGGCAGTTAGACCGCCTGAACAGGGAGTTGGAAGAATTGAATGAAAAAAATCGCTGGTTTGAAAAATGGGGTAATATTTCCCGCGCCTCGCTGCAAACGTTGAAAGAAGCCGGGGTATTTGTACGATTCTACACCGCCGGTAAAAATGAGTTAAAAAATTTACCGCCGGATAAAATTATCCATGTTGTCAAAACCGTTCAAAACAGCGTGTATTTTGCTTTGATCAGCGATTCCCCGGATGACCGGCTGGATTTCAAAGAGATGCCCATTCCGGGAATAGAGGTCGCCGGGTTAAACGAACGCATCAGAGAACTTAAGGCTGAGATTGAGAATACCAGGAATGAATTAAAAGGATTTTCCGGCATCAAACAAAATCTTGTCGCGTACCAGGTCGAACTGGATAAACGCCTGGAATTTCAAAAAATCGAACACAGTATGGGTGCAGAAAAGAATATCGCCTATCTGCAAGGATTTTGTCCCAACGATTATGTTTCCCAACTCAAATATATGGCAAACCGGGAAGGCTGGGGCTATCTCATCGAAGAACCCGGTGATGCCGATGAAGTGCCGACGCTGATCCGTATTCCCCAATGGCTGCGGATTATCGATCCGGTATTCAAATTTATGGGCACAGTTCCCGGTTATCGTGAATTTGATATCAGCTTCTGGTTCTTGCTCTTTTTCAGCATCTTCTTCGCCCTTCTGATTGGCGACGCCGGTTACGGATTGATATTTTTATTGATCAATTTCATCTTTTCCCGAAAGTTTCCGCAAACGCCAAAAGACAACACGATTTTATTTTATGTGTTAAGCGGAACTACCATCTTTTGGGGCACTATTTCCGGCACCTGGTTTGGATACGAGGGAATTGCACGATTGCCCCTGTTGAGTTCGTTAGTGATTGAACGAGTGGATAGTTTTATTGATGCCAACCAGTATTTTATGATGTACTTGAGTTTTATCATCGGCATCATCCATCTAACAATTGCCCGGATTACCTCCGCCATAAAAGTCATCAATTCTTTAAAAGCATTAGCGGAAATTGGCTGGATTGCCATTTTATGGGCATTGTTTTTCATCGCGGGAAACCTTGTTTTAGGAAATGCTGTGCCCGACTTTACCCTGGGAATTTTTATCCTGGGATTTGTGCTGGTATTGTTTTTTTCTGATCCGCAAAAAAATATATTGAAAGGTGCATTGCTAACGCTCTCTAATCTGCCGTTGAATATTATCAGCAGTTTTTCGGATGTGGTATCTTACATCCGTTTATTTGCCGTGGGGTTGGCAACTGTCATTGTTGCTTCCAGCTTTAATGATATGGCAATGGATATTGGGTTTGACTCCGTAACAACAGGGCTGATGGCTGCCTTTATTTTATTTGTCGGCCACAGTTTGAATATCATGCTGGGTCTCATGGCGGTAGTTGTACACGGAATACGACTAAACATGCTGGAGTTTTCCGGGCACTTAAATATGCAGTGGTCGGGAAAGCCGTATCAGCCGTTTAAAGAATAGTACTTAAGTGTTCATGTGTTCAAGTGTTTAGGCAACTTGCCGCGTAAGCGGTTCCTTTCGGAAAACACCAGAACATCGGAGCACTTGAACACTTTAAAAATAAAGGAGACTGAAATGATCGAAGGACTTGGCGATATGAGCATCTCGCTGGCGTTTGCCGCCATCGGCTCTGCATTCGGAACCGGGTTTGCAGGCATGGCTGCAATTGGAGCCTGGAAAAAAGCATTTGCCCAAAATAAAATGGCGCCGTTTATCCTGGTTGCATTTGTCGGCGCACCGTTATCGCAAACGATTTACGGGATGATTTTGAGAAATGCCATTCAAGACGCCAATCTTCCCCCGGAAACCTATCTTTACCAAATGGCGATGGGATTGGCTGCCGGTTTGGCCATGGGATTTTCCGCCTATATGCAAGGGAAAGCCGGCGCCAAAGCCGCCGACGCCCTGGCGGAAACCGGTAAAGGATTTGGCAATTACATCATGGTTTTAGGAATTATCGAAACTGTGGCTTTGTTCGTCATGGTGTTTACCATGACAGCATTGCCGAAAGTATAATTGGCGGTTTTTTGATTTGGGAAATGGGATTTTAGCGCCAATAGATCACCAAATCGCTAAATCACCGAATTAACCAATGAAAGAGGGTAAAATGAATCACTATCAAAACTTACTCGTCGGTCTTAATCTTAGCGATATAGATAAGACCACCATTCCCTATACCGCGATGATCAGCCGAAACGCAAAATCGAAGAACACCTATTTCCTGCATATTTCACGTAATCATCTTATTCCCCAAAGTGTGCGAAAAGAATATCCAAACTTATTGGGACAGCTCACCGAATTTGCCGCACACAAAATGAATGAAACAGTCGAACAGCATTTTGATGGCGATCCCGGCATGGAAACTCATTTTGAGGTAGTGGAAGGTTCGCCTTTGGAAGAATTATTGTACCGGTCTCAGCAAAAAAAAATTGACCTGATCGTGGTGGGAAGAAAACAGGCCGGAAAAGAAACCCGGATGCTGCCGCTAAAACTTACTCGTAAAGCGCCTTGTTCCGTGTTGGTTGTTCCCGAAGGTTCGCAAGTAAAAATATCCGGCATTTTAGTGGGAACCGATTTCTCGGAATGTTCTGCTGAAGCTGTAAAAGAAGCAATAACGATTGCGAAAGCGAATAAGATAGCGAAAATTCATGTACTACATGCCTTTTGTTTGCCTATTGGCTATTATAAAACCGGTAAAACCGAAATACAATTTGCTGAAATTATGAAACGTCATGCGAAAAGGGATTATCGTAACTTTGTTCGCCATATTGATTTGAAGGGAATTATTTTAGAGCCTCTGTATGTATTGAATAAGAATCCGGCAAACGCTATTCGTAAGGCCATTCATCAAAAGCAAATCGATCTGGTGATAACCGGGGCGCGTGGCAGAACTGCCGGGGCGGCAGTGCTTTTAGGAAGTGTAACTGAGCGGTTGATATTAACGACAGACATACCGCTCCTTGCGGTTAAGAAAAAAGGGGCATGTATGAGAATTATTAATGCGCTGAAAAAGTTATAGTTAATTGAAGAATACATTATATGAAACGGCAACGTAAAGACAAAAAGGTAAGGAGGGCAAAATGAAAATTTTAGAAAAAATCTTACTAGCGACGGACTTTAGCCCGGCTTCAAAAAATGCCTTAAAAATGGCCATCGCAGTTGCCAAAAGGCTAAATAGTAAAATTCACCTGATCCATGTTATTCAACACAAACATCTTTCCAAATCAACATTGGAACCGATAAAAGAAGCCGCGGCAACTCATTTGAAAGAAAAAGAAAAAGAAATTACCGAAAACGGTATTAAGATAGGCAATTCTTTTTTAGTGACTGGCAGCCCATTTGACCAAATCATCAAACATGCTGATTTTTATGATGTTAACGTGATTATGATGAGTGCCGGAGAAACAGAAGATGAGGATCATTTTCCCCTGGGCATTACCGCGCAAAAAGTAATTCGAAAATCAGCTAAACCGGTTTGGATTGTTAAACCCGATTCGCCGCAAGAGATCCAAAAAATACTCTGCCCGGTTGATTTTTCGGCGCCGTCGCATCGTGCTTTGAAAAATGCGATTCATTTAGCGCGCAGTTTTGCTGCCGAGTTAACCGTGCTGCACGTTATCGAGCCTTTGGCAACCGGTCTTTTGAAGACGTCTGTCTCTTCCGAGGAAAAGCAAACCTATCTAAAAGAGCAGGAAGCTCAATTCGATCAATTTCTGAAAGATTTTGATTTTTATCATGTGCGCTGGAGAAAAGAGATTTGCCAGGGAGCGCCACACAGTCAAATCTTAAACAACGTCGTTGATACCGGTGCAGATTTGCTTCTCATGGGTTCGACCGGCAGAACCGGTTTGGCACGAATGCTTATCGGTAGCGTTACCGAAAAAGTGACGCGGGAAGTGCCCTGCTCGTTTATCGCCGAAAAATCCGAAGATACTATCCGCTTGCATTTGGAAGAAATGAAAGACACTCTGGAATCCCACTTTAAAGAGGGCAAAGCCTTGATGGATCAGGAATTCTTGCACGAGGCCATTCAGGAATTTAGACGCTGTTTGAGTATCGAATTGGATTATGAAGCAGCCTGGCAAGCATTAGCTGTCGCTTATGAGCGGTTGGGTGAAACGAAAGCCGCGGAAGAAAGCCGTCAGCGCGCCAAGGAAATTCGCGATCGGCACTGGCAACAAATTGTAGAAGCCGAAATCCGCAGCCGCCATACACTGTTTGGGAAAAACAGGCCGAAGAGTATGTGATATTGAATTATTCCGGTTTATTAATTCTAAATTCTCGTTAATTTTGATAGGTATCATGTTTAACGCTGATCATGGTCAGCGTTAAACATGTAACACAATATTAAATTATTGACAATCTTTAAAATCTATGCGGTAAAACAGGAGTTATTAAATTTTATTTTTAGAGTCCCCTGCAAAAAGGTATTTGTAAACTATAGCTAAATGTACTATCTTTTT
>CAXHHS010000325.1:0-7497 GCA_964015645.1 uncultured bacterium | reverse complement strand
GCGGCCCCCTGCTTCGATGCCTCTCGGCGCCGTGTTTATGTGTAGCCTATGATTCCCATTTAATGAATCCCGCTCATGATCAGGCGTACTATAGTCAGTTTGCCCAACATACCGGTGCGCCGTTCGTTTTCTTTTTTGCCCCGCTTCCCATCTTTCTGCTGGTGCGTTGGATTGGCAGAAAAGATCCGCAGCAAGCGATGGCACATGGCATTCTAATCGCAGTGGTTTCGTTAATATTGGATTTTACGATTGTAGCGCTAGCTGGGCAGGTAGCGGCATTTCTTACCGCCGGAATTATTTTGGCTCACATCGCGAAAATTACGGCTGCCCTGGCTGGGAGTTGGGCAGCGCTGAAAATGCAGGTTGCCTGAGTAAACAGTAGACAGTAGGCAGTAAGCAAAAAATTGCCTACTTGCCTACTGTCCACTAAACCCAGCTTACTTCCGTCGCAAGGGTGGAATTTTCTCACCATTTTCCGAAGATTCAATCAAGATATCCAATCGCCTTAAGCGAGTTTCCTCTTTTTTGGCGCTCACGACATACCAGATAGATGCTTTTTTATAAGATGGCGCGAGTGCCCGGAAAAACGTCCAGGCGTTTTTATTGGCTTTGATTTTTGCTTCATAAGCCTCCGGGAGCGAAGCATTCTTTTGTTCATAAGAGTAGATTTTAGATTTTTCCACACTGCGCTTATCGTAAGCGGCGATGCCCGCTGGCTGCATTAAGCCGTTTTTAGTAAGCTCTTCTACTTTACGAATATTGACTGCACTCCAAACACTTCCCGGCTTTCGCGGCGTAAAACGAATTTTATAACTGATGTCATCAATGGATTTTCGAATGCCGTCGATCCAGCCGTAACAAATCGCCTGGTCAACCGATTCCGACCAGGTCATGCTCGGTTTACCGGATGCCTTTTTGTAATAGCCGACCCATACCGCTTCAGCTTTGTCGTGATTATCTTTCAGCCAATTTCGAAAGTCGTACTGGGTTGCAAAAAATGTTATGTTTTCCATATATTTAACTTTCCAGCAACTTCACAAACCGGTCAATTTCTGATTCTGTATTGTAAATATTCGGTGAAATACGCATCGTTTTCCAACCGGGATTATCGAATGCCCGGAAAACAAAACCGTGCTTCGGAAACAATTTTCGGAAGATTTCTTTACTGCTCTGACCATTCACTTCGATAGAAAATAGTGAAGCACCTAATTCCCAATTTTTTGGTGATTGCCAGGCGATGTTGGGTGCTGCTTCCACGGCATTCGCAAAGTGTCTCCAAAGTGTTTTTCGCCGTTGCTCGGTTTTTTCGATGCCCAATTGCTGCTGAAAATCGATAGCATTTCCCAGGGTAAGCACTTCTGCGAGATTGCGTGTGCCGTAATCTTCAAAAATGCGTACCGTGCCTTCCCAGGTTTTTTGCCCCCAGGTAACCCACATTGGCCGAAGTTGCGATTGCACGGATTTCCGAATATATAGCAAGCCGGTTCCTTTTGGCGATTGCAGCCATTTGTGGGGACTCATGGCATAAAAATCCACACCGAGACCGGCAATATTTACGGAAATCATTCCCACTGACTGCGCACCATCCACCGCGACAAACTCCACGCCTTTGCTGCGTGCCATTGCTGCAAGTTCTTTTACCGGGTGGCGCAACCCCACCAAATTATCGATATGCGGAAGCACCAGCACACGGGTGTTTTCGGAAATCTGCCGGGCATATATTTCAACGATATCCGCTTGCGATAGCCCCGCCACTTCCCGGATTGGAAACTCAAATTGTTTAACGGAAAATCCCCTACTTGTTGCGTAATGGAACCAACATTTGCTGGCTCCGGAGTGGTTGAGGGTGCTGAAAAGCACTTCATCGCCTTTGCCTAATGGCAAACCATTGGCGAGCAAATTAAACCCTTCAGTCGTGTTGTGGGTGAAAGCAATTTCCGAGGCGTTAACTCCCAGGAATGCCGCTACTTTTTCTCGCGTTTTAGCTCGCGCTTCTTCCCACGGTTCGCTCCACATATAATACCAGGGATTGGATTCGCAAAGCCGCAGGTATTCCGTATGTGCCTCATGCACTATTTTGGGAATGGTTCCAATTGAGCCGTGATTAAAGTAGGTAACATCCGGCGAAAGTAAATATTGACTACGCAGGCTGGCAAATGTTCCCGGTTCATCGCTGTTGGAATCCAAAGCGAAAAGTTGGTCAGCGTAAGTGGATTGAATGGAGGATAAAGCGGTTAAAAACGCGGCACCGGCAGATATCTTTTGGAGAAATTCACGCCGGGGAATGTGGGGGATTTCCATGTGATTTTCCTCAATATTAAATGTAAAGTAAATAATAGGTTATCGAAATTTTCTTGGTGCTAATTTTGAGAAATTAAGATGCCAGAATATTGGCAAGAATGGCAATCCAACATTCCAAATATCCATCATTCCATTTTCCCACACAATCCTGGAAAAACTTCAGGCACTTACCTCCTGGTCTAATTTTCCGTTTTCTACCAGTAACGTGCGGTGTGGAAATTGCCGGATCAGATCATAGTTATGAGTGGCCATCAAAATAGCGGTTCCGCTGCGATTAATATTTTGCAACAAATCTAAAATCTCTTTGGAGGCATCGGGATCAAGATTTCCGGTTGGTTCATCCGCTAATAAAATAAACGGTTTATTGACCAGCGAACGCGCAATTGCCACCCGCTGCTGCTCTCCGCCGGAAAGCCGGTGCGGCATTTGATAGCGCTTATGATGCAATCCCACACGCGTTAGTACGGATAGGACTTTCGGTTTAATTTCACGTTGTGGCGCGCCGATAACTTGCAGCGCAAATGCGACATTATCGTACACATTCCGATCCGGCAACAGTTTAAAATCTTGAAAAATAACGCCAACCTTGCGCCGCAAATAGGGAATTTGCTGCCGGCGAATTTTTGACGAGCTGAAATTGTCTACAATAATATTTCCGCTTTGGGGAAGTACATCCATATAAATCAATCGTAGCAAGGTGGTTTTTCCGCTGCCGGTTTTGCCAATAACGTAAACAAATTCACCTTTATTAATTTGCAGGCTAACGCTGTTCAGCACTTTTCGTTTGCCTAAAGTTACGGAAACGTTAAAAAGTTCAATCATCGCAAAGGCTAATGGGTTGTAAGGATAAAGGGTGAAGGTAAAAGGATAAAAGTTTTATTACCCCTTCTACCTTTATCCCTTTTCTTTTTACTTGAGGTACAATTCAAACTTTTTTAAGTACAAAATGCCCGCGCCCGGTGCGAGCAGTTGCTTTATCCGAGGAGAATTCGTCGTAAACATTTATTAACTCAAAATCGGTAGTTTTGATAATTTCTCTTACCTGGTCAAAATCAAATATTTTTTGGCAATGCTTTTCTTCAAAAACGCCCTCCGGGGTATAAACTCGCACCCAGGTATATTGAATTTTCTTCGCTGAATCATATTGGCTTTCCAGGGAGTAGGCTACGTTCTCGTTTAAAACTTCGCTATCAATATAATTCTTAAAATACGATTTGCAATGAAATTCACTCACTAAATCGAAGATAAAAATTCCCGGTGTTTTTAATTTCCGGTAGATTGAACTCAGCGATTGTTGGAAAGCCGTCTCGTCTGCCAAATAATTCATGGTATCGTAAAGGCAAACCATCAACGAATATTCTTCAACCGGGATGTCCGAAAGTTGCGGAAGGCCGCATGGATAAATTGTTGATTTTGGCAATCGATTTTTCGCGATAGCTCGCATTGTTTGCGATGGCTCGCAGCCATCACCATTATATTCCAATTTTTCCATTTCCGCTAAAAATTTGCCGGTACCGCAGCCAATGTCTAACAATTTTTCATTGAAATCAAATTTTTGCTGGCGGAAAATCGTCTCCACGTAGTGCGCCCAACGGGGGTAATTTACGTGAATCATAATTTTATCGTAATATGCCGCCATTTGGGTATAAGGGGAAATACGCTGAGTGGGTTTGTTTTCGGAAGAAAAATGCATAGGCTTTTAAAAAGGCTAAGGCTAAGGAGAAGGCTGAGATTTTTTTTCTTCGCCCCTACCTTAGCCTTAGCCTGGAGTTTTAGTTAGAGAACATCTTAAAGGTTATCAATAATAGCATCTGCAAATTCGGATGTTTTTAGCGGGGCAACATTGCCGTCCATTTGGCGGGCAAGATCGTAGGTAACCCGTTTTTGCAGAATCGATTTTTCTAAAGCGGTTTCGATGAGCGAACCAACCTCTGCCCAACCGAGATATTGGAACATCAACACGCCGGAGAGAATTACGGATGAGGGATTCACCTTGTCCTGCCCGGCATACTTGGGCGCTGTGCCGTGTGTTGCTTCAAAAACGCCGAGAACGTCGCCAACGTTTGCACCGGGCGCCATTCCCAATCCACCAACCTGGGCGGCACAAGCATCGCTAATGTAATCGCCGTTTAAATTCGGCGTGGCAATAATGTCGTACTCATCCGTGCGGGTTAAAACTTGTTGCAGCATATTGTCTGCAATACGGTCTTTAATCACTTTCTTGCCTTCCGGCACATTGCCATCAAACTGGCTCCAAAGATCGTCTTCTGAAATTAAGTAATCGCTGTATTCTTGTTTGGCCAGTTCGTAACCCCACTCTTTAAAGGCGCCTTCGGTAAATTTCATAATATTGCCTTTGTGCATCAGGGTAATGTTCCGGCGATTTTGCGTAATCAAATAATCGATAGCCTTTTTTACCAATCGCTTGGTACCGGTAACACTAATCGGCTTAATCCCAATACCGGAATCAGCCAAAATATTCGCGCCGAATTCTTTGGATAAATATTCGATGAGTTGTGCCGCTTCTTTGCTGCCCTGCTGGTATTCGATACCGGAATAAACGTCTTCGGTATTTTCGCGAAACACTACAACATCCATTTTTTCGGGATGTTTTACCGGGCTGGGAACGCCTTTGTAATATTTTACCGGGCGGATACAGGCATAGAGATTAAGAATTTGGCGAATCGCTACATTCAAGCTGCGAAATCCGCCGCCAACCGGCGTGGTTAAAGGGCCTTTGATGGCGATATAGTATTTGCGGATGGCATTCAAAGATTCTTCCGGCAACCATTCATCATATAAATCTTTCGCTTTTTCGCCAGCGTAAATTTCCATCCAGGCGACTTTCTTTTGGCCGCCGTAGGCTTTTTCGACAGCTGCATCAAATACCTTTTGCGATGCTCGCCAGATATCCGGGCCAATGCCATCGCCTTCAATAAAGGGTAAAATTGGTTTATCTGGAACATTATAAGTGCTGTCTTCTACTGTAATTGCTTCTCCCCATTCGGGCACTTTAATGTGTTTGTACATAGGATCTCCTCGGTTTGCTGTTGTTTCTCATATTTATGTTAGTGAATGCGGTTTATCGCCTAAAATGATTTTTATTGAATGATGTCATTGTTTGCAGAGCGCAAAGGGCAGAGGATAAAGCGTACCTATTTTTTCCCTTCTGCGTTTCGCCCCCAGCCCTTCGCGACCTGCCAACCGAATCAATCTTTTGTCGATTTGCTGGTAGTGCTGCTTTCCGTGGTTTTGGAGGATTTATTATCGCTGCTTTTGGAATCACCGTTTTTGCTTTTGGAAGTTTTGTCGGCAGGCTTTTTGGATTCTGATTTATTACCGTCTTTTTTATTGTCCTTATAGTCTGTAATATAAAATCCCGATCCTTTAAAGATTAAACCAGTGCCGCCGGTGATGAGACGTTGCACTTTCCCATTACAGACCGGGCAGATTTCTAATGGCTTGACATCTATTTTCTGGAATTCTTCGAACTGATGTCCACAATCTTTGCATTTATAATCATAAGTTGGCATAATGTATTGCTCCTTGTTTTCGACCATACTTAAAATCGTAAGGAACTCTAAATTTAATCATTTTTTGCTGTCAAACAACTTTTTTATCTTAGAGGCTGTTTGGAAATTCGCCACGAAGCTATTATGTTAAAAATTGATGGCAAAACAAAAGCAGCTCCCTTCTTGCTTTTATTTGAAAATAACCATTAACTTTCATTAAGAAGGGAGCCATCCTGAGTGCTGAAATCAAGCAGCCAGATTTTACTGGCCAAGAATTTTTTATAAGTATAAATTTACACAAGAAACAATGGATAATATCGATTCGATGGAATGGTATGGAGTGAAGCGTTTCAGCATGAATCCCACGCCCGAAGAATTGCACGACTACATGAATCGGCATTATCCGGGCGGGATTTATTACGTGTTTATGAAGCGGATTTTTGTGATTATGGATTCATCGTCGTTTACTTGAATTGGGGTTTAAGAATATGATTGTAAATGCTGCCGACATTCCAACGACTCAAAAGAGGATGTTCGGCGCGAGAGATTAACTGTAAGCCGCTTTTTACGGTATCTGGTTCATCAGGGCGTGGCGAAAACGATCGTTTATGATTACTTGCTTTCGGTGCCTGGGATCGGTTTTGTAATTGCTGTTACCTTATATTCTGACAGGTTTTTCAAACACGCTATTAATAAAATGCCAAAGTTTACCATATGGAACAGAAAACCTCACCCGCTTTAAAACCGATTTCTGAAAAACCGGCAAATATTTACGCGGCTATAAAAACAACCCTAACTCCTGAATGGCTGCTTATTGGCAGTCTTGCCTTGCTTAAATTATTGATCCACTTTCTAACCAATACCAACTACGAGCTTCATCGCGATGCTTTTTTATACTTATCCCTCGCCGATCATCCTGATTGGGGATATTTTTCCGTTCCACCAGCAATTGCCGTAGTTGCCAATATCACCCAATTTCTGTTTGGGGATTCGGTGTTTTCCATCCGCTTGTTTCCGGCGTTAATTGGTGCGACCTCTGTCGTTCTGATTGGGGCGATGGTAAAAGAAATGGGCGGCAAATTCTGGGCGATTTTATTAGCGTGCTCCGCTTTCATTTTATCACCGGCATTTTTGCGTAGCAATACGCTGTTTCAACCGGTATCCTTTAACCAGTTTTTCTGGTTATTAACGGCTTTTTTTATTCTTAAACTGGTAAAAAACCGCGAACCGCGATACTGGCTATACCTGGGAATAACCTGGGGACTGGCGTTTCTCAACAAATATTCCATTGTGTTTATTGCTGCCGGATTCGTTGTTGCATTACTGCTGACCCCGGAACGTAAATTAATATTCTCCAAATACGCCGCGGCTGGCGCTGCAATCGGATTTTTAATGATTTTACCAAATTTAATTTGGCAGCACCAGCACCAGTGGCTGGTATTGAACCACATGGCGGAATTGCAGCGAACGCAGTTGGTAAACGTCGATATTGGCGGTTTTATTGCCATGCAATTTTTGATGAATGTTCACGCGGTTTTCATCTGGTTGTTTGGCTTAGTCTTCCTGATTTTTTTAAGAGATGGGCGAAGATTCCGGGTGTTAGGGCTGGCGTTTCTGGCGGTTTTTTTACTGCTAATTTTGTTGCGTGGAAAACCTTATTACACCCTCGGTGCTTACCCAATGT
>CAXHHS010000324.1:0-7498 GCA_964015645.1 uncultured bacterium | reverse complement strand
TTTCCCAGCAACAATTTACATACCAGGACAAAAAGGATTCCACCAAAGCATTCACCGGGCGAAATATTATTGCATCTTTTAATTTGCAGCCGAAAAGAGACTTTCGTGTAATGCTTTGCGCCCATTGGGATTCACGCCCTACAGCAGACCAGGACCCTGATCCCGCCAACCATCAAAAAGCGGTGTTAGGCGCAAACGATGGCGCTTCCGGCGTGGCCGTATTATTGGAAATGGCACATATTCTCCACCACAATCCCCTCGATTTCGGTATCGATATTGTATTGTTTGATTTGGAGGATATGGGTGACCATGGCGCAGGTTTGGAAAGCGATTCACTGACACCTTTTTGCATCGGTTCGCAATATTTTGTAAAAAATCGCCCCGGCTACCACCCGCGATTTGGCATTTTGCTGGACATGGTTGGCGATAAAGAATTACGTTTTGAACGCGAAGGATATTCCTGGGGGCGTGCTCCGCAGGTTGTAACCAAAGTTTGGAATGCGGCAAAGGAGGTTGGTGCAACGGCATTTGTAGAGGAAATTCGCGAACCGGTGCTAGATGACCACGTACCATTTTTAGAAAAAGGAATCAAAGTTATCGATATCATCGATTTTGATTATCCACATTGGCATACAATAAACGACACACCGGATAAATGTAGTGCAGAAAGCTTACAACAAGTGGGTGATGTTTTGATTGAAGTGCTTTATAATGAGTAATTAGGTGTATCGGTATTTGAGTGTCTTAGAGCGCAAGTTGAAATTATCAGATATAATTGATAATTCGGTTTTGGAAACACTTAGCCGGGAACAATATTAAATCAGCCGCCTTTAACTCTTAGAAAAACAACAATACGCACAACTTGTCATAGTGTGATAACCTATTGTTTTTTATACTGATATACCTGTTGGTTTTGCTGTGTGTAAAACTGTTACAATCGAGGAGACCAAACGAATGAGGATTTTTTTACAAGTTAAACCTGCTATTTCCAACAAAGAATTTAAGCCCCCTATAAAAAGGTTGGCCCTAATATTTTTATTGGCAGCCTTTTTTACTTCAACGCTTTCAGCACAGGGATTTAAGCCGTATAGTGGCGGTTTAAAAGGTCCGAAAGGCATTGAGCTTGTTCCGTTTGCCGGTTTTCAATTTGGTGGGAAAATTAGCGCAGTCACCTTTCAAAATTCCGACGCAGAAGTCAGTTTTAACGACGGCCTCGAATTCGGTGTTTCGCTGGAGACTCCGCCTGCTTTTACGGGAGCAAGAATTCAATTAATGTGGAGCATGCAAAATTCGAGACTGGATTTTCAAAATAACCAGACCGGGGAAAACGGAACAGCCTTCGACATGAAAATTCATTACTTCCAAATTGGCGCAGTTTATGAAGCATCACAAAGTGACGGCCCGGTTCCCTTTGGCGTTATCAGCTTTGGTACCGCCTTGTTTAATCCCAAAGAGAGCGGCCTTAATAATGAATGGCGGTTTGCATTTGGTTTTAGTGCCGGTATAAAAGTTTATGCGACGGAACGATTTGGTTTTCGCTTCCAGGGACGCATGTTGGTTCCCATGCAGTGGGGCAGCGGCGGATTATGGTGCCGGGACAATGAGACGGATTGTACCATAAGCGTTGAAGGCACTTCTGCCATTATCCAGGGAGAGTTTAGCGGCGGTTTGATGCTGATTTTGTAGACTGAAACGTGTCCGTATTGGCATAACAAAACATTATGAACAAGATGCTCTCTCTTTTAATTCAGCAATAGGTATTTCATATTGCCAAATTTTATGCACACAAATTTAGATTTACTTTATTCATAGCGTAATGCTTCGATAGGATCAAGTTTGGAGGCCTTCATCGCTGGCCAAAGACCGAATGTTAGGCCGACGGCAGAGCAAAAAGCGAGGCCGCCAAAGGTCCATTCCATGGGAATATTGGCCGGAAAGCCGGTGGCGATGCTCACGATATTCCCCAATCCAAACCCGGCAAGAACACCAAAAACCCCACCGATGTTACAAAGAATAATGGCCTCTGCTAAAAATTGGGTTAAAATCGTTTTTCGTTTTGCGCCGAGTGCCTTGCGAATACCGATTTCGCGAGTTCTTTCCGTAACAGAAACCAGCATTATATTCATAATTCCGATACCGGCAACAACCAATGCTACAATTCCGATCACAAATGCGCCGACTTTTACCCCGGCAGTGGCTTCGTTAAAGGATTTAATCTGGCTGTCATTGGTAAAAATGGTAAAGTCATCTTCTTCTTGCGGCGGCACTTTTCGTTCCGAACGTAACACCAACCGAACTTCTTCGATAGCATCATCAAGCTTTTCCTGGGAAATGGCTCGAACCGTTACGTTTACCGAGCGCTGGTTTCCCCGGCGGTCGCGCATACCTAACATTCGCTGGAAACGAGGGATTGGAATAAGGCAATAATTATCGTAATTGCCGCCCATTGCAGATTTTTTCTCTTCGAACACACCGACAACCCGGAATTTTTTGCCATCGATTTTGATGATTTTATCGATTGGATCGGTAAATGGAAATAAGACTTCCGCAATATTATAACCAATAACAACCACATTTCGGCCAATTTTGATGTCTTCATTGGAAATATTACGACCCATTTCAACCCAATGCGTGTTGTTGGCGGAATATTCCGGCGTACCGCCGCAAATGGTAATAATATTTTCCATTTTATCGCCGCCGAATTTTACGGTATGGCCAAAATCCCATAATTCCGCGCCCACCAAATCGACTAACTTTACTTTTTCGCGCAAGGCGTTGGCATTTTCGACCGTTACCGGTCTGCGGCGCTGGATTTTCCGCCAATCGACATCATTATTAAAACCGCCGGCCGGCCATTTTTGCACCTGGAATGTCGTTGTCCCCAAAACGCTCATTTCCGATTCCATGGTTTTCTGGATAACCGATATTCCGGTCATTATTCCAATAATAGATGCCACACCAGCAATTATACCGACTAATGTTAAAAAGGAGCGTAGTTTATGAGCCATAATTGCAGTGATGGCCATTTTAAATGCTTCGAAGAGTTGCATGGGTTCCTCGTGAATAAGTTCGAGTTTTCAAACTATTTTAAAATCGTGTAGTGTTTGATACGTGGTACGTGAATTTCACGCAACACATAACGCATTACGTTTCACTCGTATCTCAACGCCTCGATCGGGTTCAAACGCGAGGCTTTGATTGCCGGAATTATCCCGGAAAAAACGCCAACTAAAACGGCGACCATCAATGCGACAATCACAATCGGAAAGGAAATATTTGCAGGCAATAAGAATTGATCGATAAGGGCTGTAATGCCAAAAGAAAACAATACAGCAACCAAACCACCGATTAGACAAATAATCGATGATTCGAAAAGAAATTGCGTCAAAATCGTTCGTCGTTTTGCACCAATTGCTTTGCGAATGCCAATTTCGCGGGTTCTTTCCGTAACGGATACAAACATGATGTTCATTACGCCAATGCCGCCGACAAACAACGAAACGCTCGTTATCAGTAATCCAATGATCACCATTACGCCCATTACGTTGTTATAAGCGTTCATCAATGTGTTCATTTGATTGATGGAAAAATTGTCTTTTTCGGTCGGTTTTAGTCTGCGGATTTTGCGCATTTCGCCAACAAGTTCGTATTCAAAATCAGCCATCATCTCTTGCGACGGCGCTTTTACTGCGAAATTAAAATTACGATTTCGGCTGCCAAAGGCTTTTACAAAAGATGTGATGGGCACAAAAACCTGCATATCAAAATTAGGGCCGCCAAAAAATCCCGCACTGCCGATTTTTTCCATTACGCCGACCACTCGAAATGTTTTTCGCCCGATTTTCATCTTTTTATTTATGGGATTGGCGTTTTCGAAGAGGCGTTTTTTAACTTCATGGCCGATGACGCAAACGTTTCGTTTGTATTGCACATCAAATGATGTTAAAAATCTGCCATACTCAGGAACAGAGCTTGATACCATCATCTGCTTATCCGTAGTGCCGATAATTGGCACATCCTGAATCACCGTTGAACGAAATTTTAAACTTTTAGACGCATCTGTCGATGGATTTACCGCTTTTGCCGAATTTAGCAAATTCTCCAGCTTTTTGCTTTCTTTTAAGGTAAGATTCGGGCGGTTACGGAATTCAAACCAATTACCCATGTGCACCCAGGGTGTACGGGAAACATACATCACATCGGTGCCGATGGCGGAAATGCTTTCGCGAAAACTGTTTTCCAGCCCATTCGCGGCAGTCATCGTTGTTACCACTGCAACAATCCCGATGATAATTCCCAGGGTCGTTAGCAATCCGCGGGCTTTGTTGGCTTTTAAGGCGTTGAAGGCAATTCGTAAAGATTCTTTAAGTTCGTAGAGAATTCTCATATTTTGTTCCGATCTTCAGCCAAATGAGTTTTTCGGTTAATTTAACCTGGTATCTTTTTCAACTAACCCATCTTTTAACCGAACAATTCGATGGGCATGTTCGGCAATATCATGTTCGTGGGTGACTAGGATAATCGTATTTCCCGCTTTATGCAGCTCATCGAAAATGACCATAATTTCTTCGCCGGTTGCGCTATCGAGGTTTCCGGTCGGCTCATCAGCGAGGATGATAGAGGGTTTGTTTACCAGTGCCCGGGCAATGGCGACACGTTGCCGCTGGCCTCCGGAAAGTTCATTTGGTTTATGCTTAATGCGATCTGACAAGCTAACTTTTTCGATGGCTTCTTCTGCCATCTTCCGGCGCTTAGCGGATGAAATACCGCCGTAAATCAACGGCAATTCCACGTTGTGAAATACATCCGAGCGCGGCAGCAAATTGAATGTTTGGAAAACGAAACCGATTTTTTGGTTGCGAATATCAGCGAGTTCATCATCGTTCATTTTGCTGACGTCATCGCTTTCAAAAAAATATTCGCCGGTAGTTGGCGTATCGAGGCAGCCAATGACATTCATCATCGTTGATTTTCCGGAACCGGATGGCCCCATTATGGCGATGTATTCGTTTTTTTCGATACCGACAGTCACGCCGCGCAACGCTCGCACTTCTTCGCCTTCCATTTTGTAAACTTTGGTAATGTTGTTTATTTGTAATGCCATTTTTTGCCCTTGTTGCGTTTGATTGTTGATAATGAGATTGCTTCGGCAAAAAACGCCTCGCAATGACAGAACCGGTGCTTTCTCGTTGCCTGCGTAACATCAGTAGTAATACGCAGCACGAATCACGGTTTAATTGTGCGCCATATCTTTCTCGTTTTCTTCATCATTTTTGACAGTCACAGCAGAGCCATTCTCCAAGTCTTTGCTGATGGCGCGATAATTTCCGGTAACGACTTCTTCGCTTTCGGTAAGCCCTTCTAAAATCTCGATATGCGTTTCACTTTGAATACCGGTTTTTACCTGGCGAGCCTCTACAGTGCCGTTGTTGACAACAAAAACCACCTGCACAAAGCCGTCTTTATCCGGTTTGTATTGCTGGTCGTTTTCATCGGCAATTGCTTCACCATTATTGCCTTCGTGGGTCTCTTGTTTCTTTAACTGTTCCAGTGTACGAATGGCAACGCATTGGATTGGCACTGCAAGCGTACTTCCGCGGGTTTCCGTAACAATATCACCACTGGCAGTCATGCCAGGGCGAAGCTGGCGATTGGCGGAATCATTTACCAATTTGACCTCTGTTTTGCTACCGGTGGCGCTTGACATACCGGCTTCTCCGGCAATACCTTCCACTGCAATTTTCACCTCAAAATCGGTTTTCTGATCCTGGGTTCCTTCACCGGTAACTTTGGCGCTATTGGCAATTTCTGTTACGATGCCGGTAAAAAGCACTTCTGGCAACGCATCGACTTCAATCTCCGCTTTATCGCCGATGGAAAGAGAAACAATATCATTCTCATCTACATCCACCAATGCTTCCATCCCGGAAAGGTTGGAAACGACCATAATGACATCTTCCTGGAATTGCGAGCCGAGGGCGATCTCGCCGACTTCTTTGTTAAGCTGGCTGATTGTTCCAGCCATCGGGGCATAAATAGTAGTTTTTGAGAAATCATCCTGGGTTTGTTTTAAGGCGGCTTTGGCTTGTTCTACCTGGTCTAATGCGGATTCATAGCGGGCTTTTTCTACTTCATAAGCAGCGCCAATCGCATCCAATGTTGATTGCGATTCAAGGTCTTTTTCAAATAATTCCTTGGTTCTCACATAATCTTTTTCCGCTTTTATCATGTTTTCTCTCGCCAGCTTGGCATTGGCCTGAATAGATCGCAAATTGGCCTCCCCACTTTCCACCGCCGCGCGAAAACGTTCACCATCGAGTTCAACCAAAAAATCGCCCTTTTCTACCCAATCACCTTCTTTAACGCCCAGGCGCATAATTTTTGCACTGACATCTGCGCTGATATTTACTTTGGTTTTGGGTTGAATCCGCCCGGTGGCGGTAACGGTTTGCACGACTTCTTGTTTTTCGACTTTGGCGGTTTGCACTTCAAGGGCTTCCGAATCGCTGTTGTTTTTTAGCGCCAAAGGAATCACGATTGAGGCAATCGCAACAACGACAAGGGTTCCGATTATTAGCTTTTTCTTTGACATAGGATACCACTCCAGTTTGTTGTTTTATGGGTTGATAAAAATTTAAATGAACCGAAAAGTTTAAATCTAATGAGATTGATTGTTTTGATTTTCAATACTCGAAAAGCGACCCTTCATAAATTTGTAAGATAAACCACAAAGCAAAACAACGGAATGGCTAACCAAATGTTTCACATATAAAAATCGTAACGACAACGATTTTTATAATGCCTTTGAAAGGTTTTGGGAATTGGTGTAAAAAATCTTGAAATGTATTTAATTTGTGGGAATTGTTTTGAAGATAGGAAAGTATTGTTTTAAGGAACTGTAATAGTTCAGTTCCTGCTTACGAAGCGTCGATTAGACAATCAGCCTGATCAACGCATAAAAAATTAACCACCAGGGCATTGCGAAAACGATGGCAACTAACATCCCCTTAAACGCTCCGGGAAAGTCATTGTTTTCGACTTCGCCAATGCTATCGGGAATGATGTTAACGTCTTTCAATACTGAATAATCAACTTTCATGTTTTCCTCCTGTATTATTCCATTTAATCTAACCATAAATTACAACGGTAAATTAAAGGGCGTTCATTGCGATTCGATTACAGGAGGGTTAAAATGTGTTGACCAGGTGGCTGATTTTGTAAAATCGATCAGCGGAATAATCTCCCGTGAAAAGTTGCAACGGGCAAGCATTCTTGAAAAAATGACACCAGCAGATGGCAGTAACAGCGATGGTTTTTCCTGCTAACTGCCATTGCCATTTAGGCGTCATTTTTCCACTCGCAAATTTAATGGCGGCGATGGAGTGCTTCCTCCGCTGCCGGAATCGCCGGAGGCTAATCCATGTGTCCATTCTGTCCAACCAACATTTTTACCGGGGCTGGTGGTTGTTGGCGCAGGGAAGTTCGTTCCATAATAATG
>CAXHHS010000323.1:0-7508 GCA_964015645.1 uncultured bacterium | reverse complement strand
GGATTACAGAACGAGATATATTTTGGCGGCTCCGAAACCCTCGTTATTTCCGGCAAGTTACTGTTGACCCATTGGGAGGAATTTGCTGGCCGGAAGGAGAAGATCTTTCACCGAATTACCTGGCAAAACATAGTCGATAAATAAGCGTTATTCGAACAAAATCGGCATTTAATCGTGAAATGAAGCGTACCTAAAAAGTCGATAGCAATGTATTTGCCGAATCATTTAAAAACACGTTTGCAAAACCGTTATTTTACCAGCCTGATTATTCTCCTAACTTTTGGAATTCATTCGCTCTTTGCCCAAAATGGTAATATCAAATTTGAGCACCTCGGCCAGGAAAATGGGTTGAATCATCCAAGTGTGCGGAAAATTGTTCAGGATAAACAAGGGTTTATGTGGTTTGGAACCCCGGATGGAGTTGGAAAATATGACGGTTACACATTCACCCGCTACCGCCACGACCCGGCGGACACCAATTCCCTGGCAGCAAATTCCATAAACGATATGTATGTTGATCGCAGCGGTACGCTGTGGGTTGGCTCTTTCGACGGGCTAAACTGCTACAACCGGGCACGGGATTGTTTTATACGTTATCAATATGGCCCTGAAGATACAACCAGCATTTTAACCAGTTACGTTTCCGCAATCGGCGAAGATGGCGAAGGAACACTGTGGGTTGGCAGCTCTATAGGAATTTCATCGCTTAAATTAGAAAACCGTAATAAAAAAATATTTACACGCTATCGCCCTTCCAGGGGAAATCTTACTGGATTGAACGACAACCAGGTAACTTGTATTGCCCAGGATCCCCGCCCGAATAGTAAAGCGGTTTGGATTGGCACACTCCGCGGCGGGCTAAATAAATTCGATCCGAATAGCGGTGGATTCTCTCATATCTTCCGCCCTCATCCTAACTTTCAATGGATGCGCGAGCAGTACAGCCCTAAAGCGATTAAGTTGATTGAATCTCTTGCACATCAGCGAAAACTCTTTCAATCAATCATTGAAGCGGGCGACAGTTTGCACCTGACGAAGCCTTTTGAGGTCAGCCAAGAAAAAAAAGTGCTAGTGATGGGGATCGGTGAAGGCTGGCAGGGCAAAATGTACGATTTCGGGTGGCTCGAATCCGTGCAAACCGGCGATACGCTTTGGCAAATGGAATTCGATAAAGCGCTTCATGCCGGGGGGCATTCGAAAAATCGATTGCAAATTGCGATTTTAAACTTAGCCCCGGGAAAATATATCCTGCACTATCAAACAGATGAAAACCACTCCTATCCGAAATGGAATTCCGCGCCACCGAAAAAAAAGCAGTTTTGGGGAATTCAACTGTATTCAATTTCAGATGAAGATGAAGCGGCATTCAATTCGATCCGGGAAAATCGATTTATGCCGGAATTTATTTCGCATAATCGAATTCGCTCTCTTTATGCCGCCATTGATCCCATCGGCGAGGATCAATATACGTTATGGGTTGGCACTGATGGCGGCGGCCTTAACAGATTACGGTTGCCGATCATCAATGACAGCCTGTTGCAAGACAATCCCCGCTATTATGATTTTGAGAATGTAAAAATTACTCGATACGAACATGATTCCGCCAACCCGTTTAGCCTAAACAGCAACTATGTTTATTCGATTTTCAAATCACGGCTCGCTAATTCAAATAAACTTTGGGTGGGAACTGCAAACGGTGGTTTATCGCAGCTCGTAATCGATGTAAATCAATCAACCACTTCAAATATACATTTAACAAGTAACCTGGAACAAAAAGATACCAGCCAACAGCCAACGACACTTTCCCCCAAAGCCGCGCCTAAATTTATTCATTATACGAACGATCCTTCCAATCCCAATAGCTTAAGTTCAAATTCAGTTTATACGATTCACGAAGATCATTCCGGGAATCTTTGGGCCGGAACATCCGCCGGGTTAAACAAACTCAGCCAGCGAAAATTACACTTCAGACATTATACCAAAAGCCACGATCCACAGCGTTCGGAAACCAGTTTACCCCATTCTTCCGTTCGCGCAATTTTTGAGGATAAAAATGATATTGTTTGGCTTGGTACCAATAGCGGTGGTATCAGCAAATTTGATCCTGCAAGCGGAAAATTTACCTATTACGGCCATGTTCCCGGTAACCCAAACTCTGCCTCCCGTGCGGCGACCAGTGTCATTCGTGAAGACCCGAACAGTGATGATGGCCATCTTTGGCTTGGCACATTCGGCGGCGGTTTAAGCAGGTTTAACAAACGTAACGGCAAATTTACTCACTTTCGAGCCAATCGCCAGGATACTTCCCGATTAACAGCAAACAGTATCAACGATTTGCAGTTTGATTCCTCGGGTAATTTATGGATTGCGACAGAAGGGGGCGGCGTCAACAAATTTGACCCCCAAACCGGTAAGGTGATTAAACGCTATTTGGGGCAACCCCATCCTGATTCCGCCGCCGTTAGCCCCAACTACCTGGGTGCGACAAGTATTTGGGCGCTTCAATTTGACCCCTACAGTTCTGATCCGGTATTGTGGATCGGCACTGTGGGCAGTTCGCTTTCTCAATTAAACCTGCGCAACGATAAATTTACGCATTATGTGAAGGATGAAGACCAGCCAGGCAACATCAATAACAGAACCGTTACGGCCATTTATATCGATCAATCCCAAACGCTTTGGGTAGGAACCTACAGCGGCGGCTTGAATAAATTTGATCGCAACAGCGGAACGTTTACCCATTATACCGTTCACAATGGCCTTTCCAACAATATGGTTTGCGGCATCCTGGAAGATGATTTTGGGAATTTATGGTTGAGCACCAATAGCGGGTTATCAAACTTTAACCCGAAATCGGAAGTCTTTAAAAATTATGATGTTAACGATGGACTTCAGAGCGATTTATTTTATCGCAGCGCATTTTTCAAAAGCCGTTCGGGGAAAATGTTTTTCGGCGGCGTTAATGGGTTTACCTGTTTCCATCCCGATAGTTTGAAAGAGAATTTACACCAACCGCAAATCGTGATAACCGATTTTAAAATTTTTGATAAATCGGTTGTTACATTCTGGGCGAATGATCACTATCAATTACAAGATAAGGGTGAACGACCGTTCGCCCCTACAGTCTCGAAATCGCGAAAAATGTTGCTGGATTATACGCAAAACTTTTTCTCTTTCGAATTTGTTGCACTGGATTATACCAATCCCCCTAAAAATGAATATGCTTACCAACTGGTTGGCTTTGATTCCGATTGGGTGTATTGCGGAACCCGGCGCTATGCCAGCTATACCAATCTCGATCCCGGTGAATACACTTTTCGCGTAAAAGGCGCCAACAGCGACGGCGTGTGGAACGAAACGGGCGTTGCGATCAATATCGTAATTACGCCGCCTTTTTGGAAAACCTGGTGGTTTTATGCCATCTCGATAATCGCCTTAATTTCCCTGGCAATCGCGTTTCACAACCACCGGGTGCGGGTAAAAATTAACCGGATGGTTGAAATCGAACGCGTGCGGAAAAAGGCGGCGGCGGATTTTCATGATGAATTGGGCCACAAGCTCACCAAAATTTCCCTCTTTAGCGAAATTCTACGGCGGAAGATAAACGGTACAGCAACGGAAAACCTGGATTATATCAATCGAATTAACGATATTTCTAACACCCTGTATCACGGTATGCGGGATTTTCTCTGGACGCTCGATCCGGAGAAAGATTCCCTCTATGAAGTTGCCGTACGGCTAAAAGATTTTGGCGATGAGTTTTTCGATAAAACCGGCATATCGTTCCACGCCACCGGTATCGATCGTCACCTTAAACGCTTCAATTTGACCATGGATTGGAAACGCCATATTATTTTGATTTTCAAAGAAGGAATGAATAATATCTTAAAGCATTCTAACGGCGAAAATGTTCTGTTGGAAATCGACCTGAAAGGTGATATGCTGAAAATTACATTATCGGATGACGGTGTGGGATTAATGGCCGAAAGCACCCATTATGCCAACGGAAAAAACGAGGTTGTCCAAAATGGCGGTTTTCGCAACAGCAATTCCAAAACCGCTTATACTGGAAATGGGATTAAAAACATGAAAAACCGCGCTGCCAAGCTGGGCTGTGATCTAATCGTTCATAACAACAATGAACGTAAAGGGGCGATTGTAGAGTTTATTGGAAGATTATGTTGAGTTAACAAATTATAAAAGATAGAATTAACAATGGTATTTGAGATGGACTATTGTATATTTTAGAAGTTAAATATACGTTAATGAAAATATGCCAACGATCTCACGAATAGGTCCCTATAGGTTCTTTTTTTATGCTGGTGATCGCGATGAGCCTCCCCATATTCATGTTGAGCGCGATAATAAAAAAGCAAAGTTTTGGTTGACACCGGTTAGGCTTCACAAAAGTGGAAGATTTACCAGGCACGAAATTAACCAAATACATAAAATAGTAGAAGAAAACCAACAAACTTTATTAGGAAAATGGGATGAGTACTTTAACGATTGAAAAACGTGATGCAAAGGCATTACATGTTGCAATTACAGATGATACCCTTTCTGTTGAATTGGATGACGGAAGAACAGTGTCTGCGCCGATTGCCTGGTATCCTCGTCTTTTACATGGAACTTCTGATGAAAAAAATAATTGGCGGCTAATTGGAGATGGTGAAGGGATTCACTGGCCGAATCTTGACGAAGATATAAGCGTTGCGAACTTATTAGCCGGACAACCTTCTGGAGAAAGCCAACGATCTTTTCAGAAATGGTTGGATAGCCGGTCATAATTTGTGAAAGAGCTAATACGAATGACTTCCCGGAAAAAAACAAAAGCATCCATCTCCGTTTCTATCATCGAAGATGATCACGAGATTCGCGAAAGCCTGGCATTAATTATCAGCGGCACGCCGGGGTTTACCTGCGCCAGCACTTACATGGAAGCCGAATCTGCGCTAAAAAATATTGAAACCGATTTACCGGATGTGATTTTGATGGATATCGAACTGCCCGGTATGTCCGGTATCGAATGCGTACGGCAGGTTAAACGTAAAATACCGGATGTCGATATTTTGATGCTGACCGTCCACGAAGATGACGCTGTGGTCTTCGAATCCATTTGCGCTGGCGCTTGCGGATATCTTACGAAAAACACACCGCCAACTCGCCTCTTAAATGCCATCCGGGAAGTGCACGAAGGCGGCGCCCCGATGAGCACAAACATTGCCCGCATGGTTATCAATTCCTTCAAACATACCGGTAATTCTACTCTTACCCAAAGAGAAACCGAAGTTTTAGCGCTGCTGTGCAAAGGCAAAAGTTACAAAATGATCGCGGATAAACTCTTTATTAGCACCGATACCGTGCGCTCGCACATCAAAAATATTTACAAGAAATTGGAAGTGTCCTCTAATGCGGAAGCGGTTGCAAAGGCGTTAAAAGAGAATTTAGTACGGCCTTAAAATTTAAGGTTGCTCTTTTACCAGTCGCTCCAACCTGCCTGTATAAAATCTGTTTCAATATTTCTAAAGCACAGAGACGCAGTTAAAAATTAAAAAATTGATATTCGTCACAAATAGTTTTTGTTTGGTATTTTAGCATAAAATACTCTCAGCATTAGTTTTCATTTTGCAGTAAAAATATTTGTGTTGTCCTGGAAATCCCCGGACTATAGTTGTTCAAGATAACGACTCAATCGTCGCTTAAAGAATACAAATCAGCTTTAATATATTTTAAGGAACTAATATGGATTGGCCTGGAATTGAAGCGATTAAAAAGAGAATTATACATGGTCGCGAACAAATAAATATTAGCAATCCGTTTCGAACGATATACTATTTAGCATATTGGAAGCGGAACCCGGAAGTCCTTTGGTCCTTATTGGCGCATTTAGTCTCCTGTAATGCTGGCTATCAAATGAGTGACCTGGTAAGGTTTAGAGGATTTTTGGTGGGGGTATATTGTGAAGGAGAATATCGAAGCATACCTGCCAGTCAGCTACCGCCGCAACTCTCGCAAGGAATAATACCAACCGAAATCAATGCTATTTTCGCACTATTAGAAACCGGTAACTTTTTAATTTTTCGCGATGTTTACCCGCAGCTTGAGGCCTATGCGTTTGCTAAACAATTCCCGGAACATAGCAATGCATTGTTTAATAAACTGATGGATCAGGAATTCCGGGTGGATGAATTTATTATTACCGAATGGAAGCGATTCTTTGCCGAAGGTTGGGGAGCCAATCAGTCGCCTTCGATAACAACGGTACGCCGTCAAAGTTTTGCACTAATCGTTAATGAACAAAATCAAATTGAAGATCGCCTGGTGAATGATTCCGCCAACCGTTATCTAAAACCATTTGGAGCAATCATCGGTCCCCGGCGAGCCATCGATATTGCAGATTCTTTGAACTGGACAAAACTTGCCTTTCCCATTGCAGAATCTGTTGATAATCCGATGCCCAACCTCCTGTTACTGTATACCGTTCGGGATTTTTTAAACATTGATAAAAGAATTCAAACGGGACGAGATCTTTATTTTGGCCTATTTGAAAAAGATGAAATAACAAGAAACCGTCTCCTGGCGTGGATTACCTCTGCGCCCCGGCATCATGCTACCCGGCGAGACTATAATCCGGGCGGATTTAGTATCGATCCGGCTTCCCTTTTTCCCGGCGGCAAAAAATATAGCCCGCCCATGCTTCCCTTTGGCAGTGATAAACCCGCCTGGCCGCTAACACCGGCAGTCCCGGGAAGCATATTTCGGCATTTGCACGATGAACCAATACCGCTTCCGGTTTCAATTGGTACAAGGTACCCAAGCGGAGTAGAAAATTTGCTTGGCCCGGTAACCCCGGAACAAGAATTAGTACCCGCTCCACTGGAAGATTTGGATGAAATTCCCTTTTAACATTCAAAAGTGCTGGAGGTTTTGGATTGAGCGACAATCTTTATTTATCCTTTATAAGAACATTAAACATCGCTTTAGAACCACTGAAAAGCGGTCTGGAAAACGAAGAAAATTTCTCAAATTTGATCAAAGGCTTCGGATGGGAAGTTACCGATCCGTTTGATATCGAAAGGGTGCGGGAAATTATCGATGTTACCGATGATATAGAGGAGATTGAAACCCTCTTAGACCAAATTTTCAGCGCTGGCATTGCCGAGCTTTTTGGCCTTTATGTTCAAGTTTTCGATACGATCCGCGGTATCAAAAATAAGATAGAGAGTCTTACTGGTATAACATTACCGGCTGACCTCCCTCCACCACTGAATTCACCGGAATTTTGGTCCGAATTTCCACCGGAATTTGTAGAAAGCCTGACTATTAACTATATCAAAAACCACCAACAAGTTGTATTTGCTCCTTTGGTTTTACTCGGTATAATAGAAGAAAAGCTTGAAGAAGCCGGTACTATTCCAAATAGAATAGACTATTTTAAAAACGTTTTTCACCGCGATCGTTTAGACAAAATTTTAGATACCGAAAGACTTTTTGAAGAAGTTTATAAT
>CAXHHS010000322.1:0-7509 GCA_964015645.1 uncultured bacterium | reverse complement strand
TTATCTTTTTACGAACTTCATCCATTTTATGCGCCTGGTTGGGCGTGGATAAAACATCTTGCCAAAAGAACGGGCGCATTTTTTTGTGGAGTTTGTCGTATTCTTCCATCAGGGTTTTACCGCTATCCGCAACCCATTCCCACAATAGTTTATTGCGTTCCAGGCGCAGCATGGGGTCTTTTAAGGTTGCGACCTGGATTTCATCCGGGCCGTGGCTGTTCCAGAAGTCAATTGTGCCTGGCTCCGGGGGGATTTTTATAACATGCACATCCCAGGGAATCGGTTCCAATCTTCCGCGGCTGGGGTCAAAATAAAGGCGCAAATTATCCGATCCGAAGCGCACGTGGTTGGTGTTAAACAATGTTGTAACGTTGCGAAAATAGAGATATTTTTTCCAATCGAGCACTTCTCGCACCCGGTCAAAATTTTCCCTGGTGGGATTGAGAGAATGATCGATCAAAACCTGCATGGCACGCATTGCCAGCACGCCTTCGCGTTCCACCTGGCGTCGCATAGAACCGATATCAAAACGAGCGTCGTAGGAGGTGGGGATGCCTAATTTGGTATACTTATCGAAGTGCATAACGCGGTCGTTCTGGCCGAAGATGGTGGTCTCCGGGCGTTTATTGGCGGCCAGCATCGGTTTGTCCATGTGTTCGACTTCATAATAAAGTCCCTGCAAAACACCGTTAATTCGCAGCACGGCAAATTTATCGCGCGGGGCGGCCAAACCGGCGTCGCGCATCAGGTTATTCACAAAATGAGCTAAAATATATTCGCGATCCTGGGCAATCACCAGATTAATTTGGCGCTTGCCTTCAAAATAGACACGGTCTTTAAACTTTTCACCTTTGTATTCCAGTTTCTGTTTGCCGAATTTGATTCGCCAGGATTTTTTGGGATTTTTCCAGTGATTGGGTAAGTCGCCGCGTAGACGAACGTCAACATTATATTTTTGGCCTTCATGGAAAAATGAGGCGTCTACCCAAATTTTAAGATCGTCGCTCATCCATCCTTTTGCGACAGCTTCTTTGGCAATATTTTCCAGTTTGGCATATTCTTCACGGCGAATTCTGAGATCGTAGATCGGAAGGCCGGCATCCAACAGAGCATTGCGGTTGCGAAAGGGGTTAAAAAATCCATCTACCAACGCAATGTATTTATTCCCGCTAATGAGTTCGCTGGCGGTTTTTCCAACCTCGGGGTAGTATGATATAATGGAAAATACAATAACAAGAAGGCTAAACATTCCGATAACGGCTTCTTGCCAGCGCCGCCAAATCCATTGGAATGGGCCACTGGCTTTTTCTAAGGTTTCGGAAACTTGCTTTTTTTTGAATATGCTCATGGTGGTTTTTCTTTAGTTTTAGTTGTACTATCATCTCTAAATTCCCCTCCTTACAAAGGAGGGGACAGATTTCTACCACGAAGTGGTGGAAATCAGGGGTGGTTTTGTGTGGCTGCGATAAACAAGGTAGGTTTTAGCCGAACATGACACTCACCCACCCCGGCTTCGCTCACTACGTTCACTACGCCTCCCCTCCGTTGTAAGGAGGGAAATTTTAATTGCGCTATATTTAAAACAAATCATTATCGCGCCCGCGGCTGCTGAGGAAGCCATGGCCGCGAAGAACGTTGCAGTATTTGCTAATCGCCTCGTTTTTGAGATCGTATTTGCAGATAAGGCGGTGCACCCAAAACGGCATGGTGCCATCAACTTTTATTTCAAAAATGGAAGTGCCGTATTTTAATATTCTCCGTCCTCCTTTGAGGGGACCTAATAAATCCAGGTTGCGGGAGCCGGTTAATTCGTAATCGAAATTTATGCGAACGCGATTCGGTTCTTTTTTTTCATACGCCCGGCGGCGATATTGGACAAGCACCTGGGGAATCATATTATATTGTTTTTTGAGCCGCAAAAATTCCTTTGAGATCGCATTGTTCTGCATAATTTTAGGCGGAAGCGCCTGGTGGTTGTGGAGGGCGTATTCCACTTCCGGGTAATCTTCTCGCGGGACATCGACGGTGATTTTGTGGATGGTGCTGTTTACACGCGATTTGACTTCCAGACGCACAAACGGCGTGGTTGTTTGCGGGTCTTCTCCATAAACGCGTGTCCGGAGTTTATGGCGTTGGGATGCGCCGGAAAGTTTCTCGTGATAGCTCATAAAATTCGGCGTGTCGTAATAAATACTGCGTATTAAATAACCGCCGGTAGATGCGGTGTATTTGTCAGGTTGTATAAATGCTTGAAGGTCTTTTTCCAGCGCAGTTTGGGTGGTTCGATCAATATAATACTTCATTTCCACTCGCTGGAAAAGGATCATACGGCTTGATTTCATACGTAATTTGGCTTTCGAGCTTTTTATATTTCGGTAATTATTGAAGGATAAAGGATGAAGGTTAAAGGATTAATAAAAGCATTTCCCCTTTATCCTTTATCCCTTAGAGTTCTAAGTGGTTTTCAGGCGTTATTAACGTAACCTGGCGCACAACACCATTGCTCAGGCTTCCGACAATACTTTCCGGTGAGGCTTTCGATGCCAGGCGGACGCTGTAGGTATATTCGAATTCCTGGCCGTGATCGACATCGGTTGCGCCGCGAAGCTGTTTCCATTTGATCATTGATTGCGCTTCCTGGTTGATGGCTTTCCAGGGTTCTTTTTGGTTGGAGCGGAATATCAAAATATAATCGGAAGAGCCGGGTTTGTTATTGCCAACTTTGGTCATAACAATTGCAACTATAGAGACGAGTACCGTTCCGAGAATCCCAACCAACCAGGCAGATGCACCGCAGCATACTCCAATGCCAATGGCCAAAAACAGAAACGTCATATCCTTTGTATCTTTGATAACGGCACGGAAACGAATCACAGAAAGTGACCCCACCAAACCAAGCGATAATGCTACATTGCTGCCGATTGCCATCATAATCATTGTTACGATAGATGGAATGAGAAGCAGCGACATAAAAAATGAGCGCGTGTAGGCAACGCCACTGTGCGTTCTTTTATACACCGTTGCCCACAAAAACCCCAGCGCGAACGCCAGCAAAAACCCCATCAAAATTTGGGCAGGTGTTAAATCAACCTTTAGAAAATTCGTAATATCCATTTAAGGTGTTCCTCCTTCATTAGAGTTTTGATACAGTTTGAAAATCTGTTAAACCAGCGGAATAGTTTGTGTCGCGTAATGCGTGTTTCGTATTAGTTCGCGTAATACGCAACACGTACCACGGTAACTCTCTTTTTCCACAAATTTCAATTGTCAATCATCATAATTCCCAAGCCCATAAATAAATCGATTCAGCTCATAACTTCTTGTTTCTTCTCACAAAATGGCTGCATTGTTTTGAACAGTTCGTGAAAAGAAAATGGGTAGGGATGGCGCACTCTGTAGGCATCCATGCCATCAAAAATGCGCATTAAAATTGCAGCCATGTGATCTTTTAAATTGTCAAGAAAATCGTTTTGCCGGTCAGGAAATGCAAATTTATATGCGTAATAAAACTCCATAAACGGTATTTGTTCAAACTCGTTGGAGCTTAGCATTTGCCGAGCAATTTCCATCGCGTTGCACGACTCGATGCGAATGTCAGGCTCCTGGTGGCTCATAATCATAAAAAGTTTATCCGGCGTTGCCACTTTGCAGAAGCGGTTGTCAAAGAGCTTTTCCGGTAGAATTCTAATATTAAGTTGTCGCTTAAGTGGCGGGAGTGCTTCACCTAACATTTTTACCGGGAAGAATTTTCGCATCCCCATTCCGCAAAAGGCGCGATGAACACCGTCTAGAAAATGAATGCCTTTGAACAAAATTTTCTTCTGTGATTTTACCTCTTTTTCGATACCGGGGATATATTGAAAATGCCAATCCCACAGGCGAATCGGTTCCGGGATACCAAACATTTGCTGCCCATCGGCAGAAAAAATTGTCCACTCATCAGCGATGTAATGTGCGCCGTTATTGGCAAAGGAAATCAGCGCTTCGGTTTTGCCGCCCTTGGCCCACCCCACCAGCACGATGTTTGTACCATTGTATTTAAATGCGGAGGCATGAAGCGGCAGGTAGTTTTTGCTCAAGAACGTTAGGTTGATGATGGCGATTAGCAACGGCACTGAGCGCATACCGCTTTGGCAAAGAATCTCGATATGATCGTTCCCGATTTCATCGAATGGAATACGGGCTTTTGCCGGCGCCTTGCTGCTTCTTAAAATGTAGAAATCATCTTTGGTGTACCCGGCGTGTAGGCCGGCGTTTGTTAAATTGGGAGTATCAATTTTTTCCTGAAATCGAATAGTAATATCCGGTTTTCGTTCCAAAGGCACGTGCGCCGGGCCTAATTGCCCCACGACCGCCCGGGCGTCTTTTTCCGTCGGGTTGATTAGCCGAACACCGACAACGCCATGTAAATCGTAATCGATAAAGTTTTGGTTGGATGTATTCTTCCTTGTTGTCATTGACAAGTCCCTTTTTTAATAAAACGCTGTTTGGGGATTTGGATCGTGGAGCGTGTTGAGTGGTACGTGTTGCTTGAATTATTAGATCACGAAACACGCATCACGCAACACGGTGCTTTATTTTAGCTTTGCGGTTTTAAACGCCGTCGATGCGGTATTTGTATTCTCTGCCGATTTGCTGCTTTGCTTTTTTAATCCTTTTTTTACAAATGTCACTCGCAAATCTTCGATAAACGGCACCGGATCGCTCCAGGAAAATATGGCGTAGAATTTTTTGCCTTTCATAGTCTGGCGCCATTCGCGAAAGGTGAGTTTGCCTTTTTTCCAGTAGGCATAGGCAGATTGCAAATCGCGGCGCAAATATATCCACTTGGCGTTTTGATATTTCTGCGTACGATTTTGGGGTAGTGGCAGCCCAACGAGGTCGCAATACTTTGTATAAAGCAGCTCTACCCCGCCGGCTTCCGTAATTGCCGAGCGCCCGGTGGGGCGTCCAATGTTCGGCTCGATAATGTAGTGATTGCCAGTTCGAGTATCCTGTTTCATCTCCACATATCCCAGGCCGGAATAGTTTACATATTCGAAGAGTTTGACAGATTCTTTGAGCACTTCATCATTGCGCACTTCTACGCCGAGGGAACTGGTGCCGGTTTCCGGCGGCCATTGGCGAATTTTTTTCGCTATAAACGTCGCTAATGGTTTCGATTGTTTGCTGAAATAACAATTCAGCGAAAAAAGCGAGTCGTCACCGCCTTCAATCCATTCCTGCACCATTAACGTATCCGCCCATTTGTGAACTTGCCGGTAAACATCGCGCAGCTCTTGTGCGCTTTCGATTTTGTAAACTTTATATTTAGCGTTCGCTTCCCAGGTTGGGGTTTTCATTGGCGGTTTGAGGATTGTTGGGAAATTTAATTTTTCCGCAGCATTCTCAGCATCGGACATATTGTTGAGAAAATAGGTGCCAGGAATGGGAAATCCTTCTTTTTGGCAGAAGGTGTAAAACCGCACTTTATCCATCAACAATTCAACAGTGCTGGCATCCGGCAGTGCGATGTGAAACCAATCCTTTAATCGCTCGCGGTTTTGGGAGAGGATAAATACACTCATATCCGTACAGGGAAAAAGCACTGCTTTCTGGCTCAATTTGGGGCCAATCGTTTCCAGCAAATCGATAAAATCCGTGCTGCCGATATTAGCAGAAAGTTTTGCTTTGCACACTTTAGTTTTAAAGCAAGGATGTTCGCTGCTGCCACCGATGCCAATTACCGGCACTTTTTTTCGGGCAAGGATCCGGGCGGATTGCAGCCCGGTAAAACAATCAAGGCCGATCACGACGGCATACGGTTTGTCTGAATGGGGGATTTCCACTGGTGAATTCATCGTTCTCATTTTGCGCCATCCGTGGCTGGTAAGTATACTTTTTCCGCTTCTTTTAATTCCCCGGTATTTTGTAATCGAAACACTTCTTTAACCGGTACAATTGCATTTTCAACTTCGTGCAAAGAACGGTTTTTGTAAATATTTGCCGCCGTCTCCTGCATTGCTTTAATGCTGGTTCGCAGCATATGATTTGCCCAAATTACCAGACTGACGCCAATTTCTTCGAAAACGCTGGTGGGAGTATTATAATACATCGTGGGAACGATGACCACCGGGCAGGTGTCTTTCCACTCTTTCATAAAGGACAAAATTTGATCCGGGGAGTCAATTTTGCTGTGCATTAAAATAGCATCTGCACCAGCGCGATGATAGGCTTCGGCGCGTTTTAAGGCTTCGCTTAATCCCCAACCGGCAATAAAGGCTTCTACCCGGGCAACAACGCAAAAATCTTCGTCTGACTGTGTATCCTTTGCCGCTTTAATTTTACCGGCAAATTCATCGATATCCGCCAGCGGCTGGCCTTCGCTATTGATAAAGGAGTTCGTTTTCGGAAACAATTTATCTTCGATACACATTGCAGCGATATTCCGCTGTTCCAGCTTTTTTACCAATCGCCGAACATTGTTAAAGTTGCCGTAACCGGTATCGGCATCCAATAGCAGAGGAATAGTTGTCGTATCACTAATAAATTCGATAACTTCCAGCACCTGCGTCCAGCTTGCTTCGTTATTATCCCGAACGCCCAATGCGGCGGAAATAGAAAGCCCGCTCCCCCAAATACCTTTGAAGCCGGTTTCTTCCACAATGGTTGCACTCAGCCCATTGTGAGCTTCCAGGATAAATTCCACCTGGTTCGATTGCAGGAGTTGCTTAAATTGCGTTGTTTTTTTGACCATCTCTCTACATCCTTTGATTATTTTGATTTACACTAAATAATTTGCTCTTTTTAAAAATTTTCCTACCAAATCCATTTTTCACTCAACTTCCGCGACAGCGGCTTCCACAGGCACTTTTTGCGCAATATAATCTTCGATAATCTCTTCCACACGATCACCAATTTCTTTTTGAGAATCGATGGTTTGCGCACCCATGTGCGGTGTTAAAACAACATTAGGGAATGCTGCAAACGGCGAAATATTGCCTTCACCTTCGTTTTCATGAACATCCAGGGCAGCGCCGCGTAAACGCCCGCCTTTTGTTAATTCGTCGTATAGATCTTTTTCATTTACTACCCCACCGCGAGCAAGATTAATTAAATAAGCGCCTTTCTTGACTCGCGAAAATACATCCGCATTAAATAAATTCAGTGTTGATTCTTTTTTGGGACAGTGGATGGAGATGAAATCGGATTGGGTAATCACTTCATCGAATTCGGCTAATCGAATGCCTCTTTTTGCTAACTTTTCTTCCAGCTCCGGTGTTCGGGGATGTTCAATGCAACCAATCACATTCATTCCCCAGGCAGCCCCCATTTATCCCACCAACCGGCCTATGTTGCCAGCGCCGACAATACCGAGTGTTTTACCACGTAAAAGATAGCCGGTTAATTTTGTTTTAACCCAATGGCCTTTTCGCCACTCGCGGTCGGCAACTAAAATATTTCGAGCTAAATTTAGCATAAAAGCAAAGGCCATTTCTGCCACGGCTTTTGCACCGGGTTCCGGCACTC
>CAXHHS010000321.1:0-7526 GCA_964015645.1 uncultured bacterium | reverse complement strand
CGGATATTCAAAGTAAATTTCTACGCGTCCTGCAGCAGGGAGAAGTGCGCCCGCTCGGCAGCAGCGAGGTTCGGAAAGTCGATGTGCGGATTATCGCCGCCGGAAATATTAATTTGCAAGAACTGGTGAATTCTGGCCAATTCCGTCAGGATTTGTTCTACCGTTTGAATGTACTGCCGGTTAAACTGCCGCCGTTAAGAGAGCGGAAAGGCGATATCGCGATTTTGGCGAACCATTTTCTGCAAAAATTAACGGAGAAATATCAAAGACAAATTAAAGGATTCGAACCCGATACCGTCGCTTTTTTGGAGGCTTATTTCTGGCCGGGAAATGTGCGGGAACTGGAAAATATTGTGGAACGGCTGGTGATTCTTTGCCAAAACCATTTGGAGTATATTCCATCAACGCTTTTACCGGTGGAGATTCGCCCCGATGTTCCGGCAGGCGAGCATTTGGGAACTCCATCCCCCGGCGCAGAGAGAGAAACTGATCCCGGTGGCATTAAAAGCAAACTGGATGCGTACGAAAAAACATTGTTATTAGAAGCTCTGGTTAGCAGCGACTGGAACCAATCTGCTGCCGCGCGGGAATTAAAAACCACCGAACATTACGTGCGAAATAAGATGAAAAAGTTTGCGCTTAAAAGACCGGGTTAGAGTTAGAACTAGCAATTGCCTGTTACCTATGACGCAAACCATTACCATAAATTACTTTTAGGCAATACATTTTTCTTGTTTTATCAGGCAGAAAATTTCCAATAGGTTTATAAATTGATGATCTCGCTTTTCGATAACCCAAAAACTTCTTCCAAAATAAGATGCGCCTCATCGGCCATGACATCCTGATCAATAAGATATCGCAAGACTTTATAGACATCTTCGGAAATTTCAAATCGTTGTTTTTCGCAAAAACTTTTTGCATCGGCATATAATACTTTGGCTTTATTAACTTTACCTAACCGGAGATATGATAGTGGAATATTAAAACGCGCCCCGCTCTTTGAATTTTTTTCCAATGCTTGTTGGGAATAATGGATACATTTTTTGAAGTTTCCAGCTAAATAATGTGCCCAACCCAAGTTCTTATAAAACCTGGAGTTATCAGGATTAATATCGAGGGCTGTTTGAAAAGCGGAGATCGCTGCCTTATAATCACCTACTTCCCTGTATATCTTTCCCAACATTTCATATTTCCAACCTAAACTCAATGTAAAAGTTGTAGATTTCCAATAATCAATTTCAGCTTTTTTATACTTTTCTTTCTGGTTGTGTTTTTTTTCTTTCTCCCGATATTTTTGTTCGAAATCTTCGTAGATGCCGATCAATTTCTTGCAATCTTTTATTGCCTGTTCATACTTTTCTTTTTTAATATGTTTATCGATCTTCTCATTCAACTTTTGGCTTTTTTTGAGAACTGAATTTATATCCGATGAATATGACATAAAATTAAAAGGAATACTTACCCAAACTTTTACCGCCTTTCCATCCACTTTTGCCGGTCGGAATTTAAACTGAACCGCTGCCTGCGATGCATATTTGACCAGCACCGGATGTGCTTCTTTCAACACTTCCCACTTTTCAACATCGCCGTTTTCATTTACTAAAACTTTGATAACCAGAATCCCTTCAATTCCTTGGCTGCTAATAGATCGAGGATATTCAGGTTTTACGCGTTTGATTTCAACCGGTTTTTCGGTGAGTTTATAAAATGCTACCACGCCATCTTTGGGAAAATTGGTTTCATTTTGCGCCATCGTCGAGTTGGCCCAATTCAGCAACAACAAAATCAGTAAAAATTTCATCGTGATTTTCATTATAAACATCTCCCCCATAAGTTATGATTTATTTAGAATTTAGGAACTTATAAGTAAAGAGAACTCCGATTGTTAAAACTTCTCAAACATTTGTTTAAAGATACTTTTTCCTTTAAAAATATCATCTGCTTGTAAAACTATATCTTAGAAATTCCTATTGACAAACAAAGGCTGTTATCCTATACTTTGCACGGCCAAATTTAATGATCCGAAAACATGAGCATACTCCGACAAATCTCCAACCTCGCCCGCCATTCTGCTATTTATGCCATTAGCACCACGCTGCAACGGCTCTCCGGATTTTTGCTGTTACCGATTTATACCAGTTTCGACTACATTCCCACGCAAAGCGCATTTGGCGATTATATTATTGTTTTTACCTTCATCGCTTTTATGAATTTTTTCTACCTCTATGGCATGGACTCGGCGATGCTGCGCTATTTCTTCCTGGGTAAAAAAAATCGTAAGGTGGTTTTTTCTTCTACCTTTAATACACTGCTTGTTTCCAGCGTAATTACAACGGCGCTTCTAATTTTCTTCAGCCCAGAGGTTGCGAGCGGATTGCTAAAAAGTGCGGATTATTCGCCCCTCATCCAAATTGCCGGGTTGATTTTGCTGTTCGATACGCTGGGAAATTTGCCGTACCTGATTTTACGGGCAGAAGAAAAATCCATTCATTTTATGCTGTTTAAAGGATTGCGCTTTACGCTGGAAATGGTATTTAATGTGGTTTATGTGGTTTTCTTTCGGTTGGAAGTTTACGGTATATTTTATTCCAGTCTTACGGCGTCGGTTATCAATTTTTTGGTGATGACCCCAATTATCTTTCGTTATCTTACCCGCACCATCGATTTTACGCTTTGGAAAGAGATGCTTAAATTCGGTTTGCCGCTGCTGCCCAATGGCATCGCGTTTATGACGGTGGAGCTAATCGACCGCCTGATCGTCCCGAAAATTTTAGGAAAAGAAGCGCTGGCGGTGTACGGCGCAAATTACCGCTTCGGTGCAATTTTGATGCTGCTGATTTTGGCCTTCCGTAATGCCTGGCAACCGTTTTTTCTCAAAATTGCTGACCAGGAAAATGCCCGAAAAATTTACGCCCGCGTTCTAACCTATTTTGTAATCGGCGCTGGAATGATCACACTATTCTGCACCTTGTTCATCGAAGATATTCTGACATTCAAATACTGGCTACCGTTTGCCGGTGATTTTTATATCCTGAACAATCAAAGCTATTGGCAAGGGATTTCGATTATTCCGATTATCCTCTCAGCATATTGTTTTTATGGAATTTATGTTATATTAACACCCGGGTTCTATATCGAAAAAGAAAGCAAATATATGATCATTTTTACCGGAAGCGCCGCGGTTGTTAATGTTGCTGCAAATCTTATTTTGTTGCCACTGTTAAACAGTTTTTGGGGAGCAGCCTGGGCAACATTGTTGAGTTATTTAACAATGGCAATCACAATTTATGTTGTAGCCAATCGTATTTATCCTATTCCCATCGAGTGGGGGCGCATCGCAAAAATCTTCCTTCTCGCTTCAACTTTAATGGTTTTGCAATATTCCTTCGAAATTCACTTCGCTCTAAGATTGATCTTGATGCTATTTTCAGTAATATTTTGCCTGTTTTGGATCATTCGCCCGGGGGAGCGGCAGGCGGCGAAAGCGCAGTTTGCAAGGTTAAGGGGTTAAGTCGGGGATTATATTGTAGCCCCTATTTCAAGTACTGAATCGGAGAAACGGGGAATCGGAAACTTTCCCCATTCAAAAGTTGAGGGCTGCGATATAGGCCGGAACAGGTGTTTTTTGGCTTTCCATTTACTTTATAAAGAAATTTTATTAACCTTGAAGCGTTTTTAGAAATGCATGTTTGTGAAGTCTTTGAGACGGAAATATGACTATAACTTCATTATTAAAACAGAAATGCCCCAGGTGCCGCCAGGGAAAAATGTTTCAAAGCCTGTTAAAAATGCACGAAAGCTGCCCGGTTTGCGAAATGAAATTTGACCGGGAACAGGGATATTACACCGGTGCACTGTTTATAAACTGGCTAATTTTTGTATTCTTTTTAGGGCCGGTTTGGGTTACGATGTTTTTTTTCGGCTATTCTTTTTGGCAAACCTTTTTTGTTACTGCAATTCTTTTAATTATCCTGGCTCCTTTAATTGTTCGATATTCCAGGGCTATCTGGTTATATCTCGATTTTTATGTTTTTCATCCCGAATAAATTCATTATCGCGGGAACCTCCCGGAGGTTTTAAGCTAAATTTGAAGGCAAAATAGAGACAATAACACAATCAAGCGTAATAAATACGCTATCCTGAAACCTCCGGGAGGTTTTAGCTACATACATATTCGCTTTTAAAAACACGAGGAGAATTATCGATGGCGCAGTCCATAACCGTTTCCGACACACACCGCTTACAAACCAGCCAATTGAATGTCTACCCGCGGTTCCTTTTTGGCCCCGGCCCCTCCAACGCGCATCCACGAATTTTGCAGGCAATGGGCATGCGCCAGGTCGGCCACCTCGATCCGCAATTTTTGGCAATAATGGATGAAATTCAGGAATTGCTGCGCTACGCCTGGCAAACTGACAATAAATTCACCATACCAGTTAGCGGCACCGGCAGTGCGGCAATGGAGGCAACCCTGGCAAACCTTGTAGAGCCTGGCGACAGGATGCTAATCGGTTTAAACGGCTATTTTGGCAACCGCTTGACGGATATGGCGGAACGCTACGGGGCAGAAGTGCATCACCTGACGCGTCCCTGGGGAGATGTATTCTCATTGGATGAAATTCGTGCCGGATTGGAAAAACACCGCCCGGCAATTTTGGGATTGGTACATGCGGAAACCTCGACCGGTGCTTGCCAGCCAATGGAAAGCATTGGCGATCTTTGCCGCGAATACGATTGCTTGCTGTTAGTGGATACCGTTACCAGCCTGGGCGGTGTTCCCCTGTTTATCGACGAATGGAAAATCGATGCGGCATACAGCGGCAGCCAAAAATGCCTGAACTGCCCGCCGGGTATTGCCCCGCTAACATTCAGCGACCGTGCGCTGGAAAAACTTGCTGGACGTAAAACAAAAGTCGCTAATTGGTATCTTGATATGTCCATGATTATGAAATATTGGGGCGGCGAACGCACCTATCACCACACCGCGCCAATCAATATGAATTATGGGTTGCGGGAAGCGTTACGCATTGTGATGGAAGAAGGTCTTCAAGAACGCTGGGATCGCCACCAGGAAAACGCCGAAATGTTTTGGAATGGCCTGGCGGAAATGGGCTTGGAATGCCATGTTACAGCAGAACATCGCCTTCAAAGCCTCACGACTGTCAAAATCCCCAAAGGTGTGGATGGTAAAGCGGTTCAGCAATATTTACTCAACAAATTTAATATTGAAATTGCCGGCGGTTTAGGCGAACTCGGCGGCAAGGTGTGGCGAGTGGGATTGATGGGGTTTAACAGCCAGCCATCAAATGTAACTCTGCTCCTCAGCGCTTTGAAAATTGCTTTGGCACAACAAGAAAATAAGTAGGCAGTTAAAGAGTAGGCAGCAGGCAAAAAAGTTGCCTACTGCCTATTTAAAAACGGTGTGCAATGAATTCAAAAGCTGTTTTAACTATCTAATTGCAGCTTTATCAGAAACTCGTTTGAGAAAGTGCGCCGTAATTCCGGAGTTGGTAATAACTTGCGGCGTGCATCCAGCCAGGCGTTTATTTTTTGTTCTCCATACATTTTCCTTACGGTTAAGGCATCGAGATTATTCATTTTCCCCCAATGAAATTTGTAAGGAATACCTGCCGTATCCAAAGCCCCCCAAATTCGGTTATAAATGGTTTTTACACGCTCGGAGAGCGGTCCATCGATTTCCAATATACAAGTAATTGGCGAATGGCTTGTAAACGCCAGGGTCGCGCTTGAGGCACGGACATAACGTAGGGCAAGTAAAACCGGCGCCGGAAATGCTTTGATTTCATCCATTGCAATTTTAACGGCATCTTGTACGGTTCCTAATGGAATACCCACAGCGGCACTGGCTGATTTTCCGCGAGGTGTGGTATCCGTGAAGATATCGCCATGTGTGCCGCAAACATTTTCAAACTGGCTGTAAAATTCCCGGGTTAAAGAGCTGACGACTACCGGTGTAAGTTCCTTAGCATTATCTAAAATGGCAGCGACAATCTCCAGTGCGTTATCGCCGGGGGTAATTTTATTACCAGGTGGTGATGGTTGGCAATCCGCTGCTCTAACTTCATCTTTGTACATTGTGGTAACATACGCCTCGCTGGTATTATACGGGTCAATTACAACTTGAAAGTGAAATGGCCGCTGAATATTAGGACGCGGCAGGTTGATTGTGTTTTCTGCAAAATTGAGCGAATCACAAACTTGCCAAAGGCTTTCGTTAATCGGTAATAACTTGCGAGTGGCTTGCAAAAAGAATAAATCTTCCACCTCCAGAAGTACCCCGTGAATAAGCCCGAAACTTCCAAAGCTGATAAGAGCAGCGTTAAATAACGCATCATCACGAATAATTTCATCCGCTTTAAATGCACGGGCATACGCGTCGGAAACGATCGGGTTAGACGCCCGCTCAATCCAAACCGTTTTTTCCGGGGAAACAATAATATGAAGCCCAACTACATAATCCTGAACAGAGCCGACATCCAAAGCCGAACCATGAGTTCCGGTAGAAAACGCACCGGCAATTGTCTGGCCATTACTTGCACCGGATGTTTTCAGTGATTTGCCTCTTCGTTTCAAATAACGGTTTAGGGCAGCAATCGATTTACCGCATTGCACAAATAGAAGATTACTGGCATCGCCGGTGTAATTGGGGTGCACCTGGTTGGGTTTAATTTTAAAATGATAATTCAATGGCCGGGTGTTGAGCATAATTCCATCGGTTACAGCAACTTTGGAAAGCGACCAGCCACCCCCGCGTGCGCGAACCGAATCCCCGGTTTGCAATGCCCGTTCGATAACGCTTTGCAATCCCCGGGTGGTCGCGTTATATCCTTTGACACTAATTCGATTTGCCTGGCCATTCCACACATCGATATATTGCTTTAAGGGTTCATCAAAAGTATTGTGCCAGTTTTGCCAGCTATTGCGGCCTGTTACCCGCAGTTTCGGAGCAAAATTTTTATTATCTGTCATTACCTTCCTCCACTCTTGCATTAATGTCAACGCCTCCATCGCCTTCTTCCAGGCAAGGCTCTGCGCAGTGCCATTCAATTTTTTTCGGTGAAACAGCCCCGAGTGTTATAACGGTAAGAAGATCGAATGCCAGGTTGCTTTTTACCGTTACTTCCGAAAATGCCTGCCCATTGCAATTCGTGATTTTTGGCTGCTGATTAATAAATCCCCAGGCAAAAGACCAGGCAATTGCGCTGCTATCTGCCACAGCTATTTGATCAGGAGCTTGTGTTCGGTAAGTATAACAGCTTTGTACAGACAAACTAAAAACCACTACAGTTAAGATGAAAATATAGCGTTTTGATGCTTCCATGATAATCCTCCCAAAATCAAATTTTAAAATATTGTATTGAATTTCGATCTATTTTAATAGAGGGTGGCAGCTTCTAAAATTCTCGAAAAGATTTGAAGATTTTTCCAGGTTTGATTAAATGTATATAGTTTGACATGCGAGTGCTTTGTCTTTATATTTTTTGGGAGGTTGGAACACGATCTCC
>CAXHHS010000320.1:0-7546 GCA_964015645.1 uncultured bacterium | reverse complement strand
GCATCAGCCACATCAGCGCTTGTGTTGTAAATATGGGAAACGATATACAGTTTATTGCCGTCCCACAAGACGTCGACCTTGGTTTCGCCTCGTTCGTCTACGCCAACTTGTGGATTTAATCTTAACCAGCTTTGGGTGGGTTCGTTAAACCGCCAAATTTGATATTCCGAAAAGATTCGATCCCAAAGAACGCCCCACCAGATACCGTCGTTATACCACAATTTGCTTTGCGGTTTTTCGCCGGTTACTTCACCATTAACGCCGGTCCCATAATTTATGGTTCGATATCCGACGTCAATCGGCACCGACTGGGCTTGTAATTGTGAAGAAAACAGGGCTACCAGACAATTACACAAAAAGGCGATCAAAAACAGTTGTTTTCCAGCCGCCTTAACTCGGTAAAACATTGACAATATTGTCATAATAATAACTCCGCTATATTTGTTATCTCCAAGTATCATAAACACACGCTCCCATAATAGATTGTTTTAAATGGACTTATAAGCCATTTTTAACGAAACATTCCAACATCGGTACAAGCCGGTAGACTCCATTCTATGGCAGTACCGAAGATGTATACTCCAAAACCTCGTTCCTTGAGATACTCCGCTCATCCATGAAATAGGATTACCATTTGCAGAAATGAGTAGTGGTCTGATTAAAGTGGTAAGATGTTATTTTGAGGCTGTTACTTCGATTTTAATACGACCTAAATAAGGTTAGAATATGCTTTGTAAATCCGTATAAAAAATACTCTTCCCGTTACTAATGACAATATCATAAACAAAACCACTGTCTAAATTAGGGATCAATGTCAAAGATGGAATACAGTTTAACGGAAAAAAGTTAGGATGATTTTGCATTATTCGAGTGATTAGTTGCACAATTGAACTTTGAAAATATTCACAAAGAAAATCGCATATAAAATGTGCTATCACCCATTTCGGTGAATATTTAAAATAGATTTCGGTTTTGTTAAGTTTTGGTAAAACAGAAATAGGGGGATTATCACAGCAAATTTTTAGTTTCGCAAACCAAATCGGCAGAAATGAAGGGTGATGGGTATCATGCGGGGTGATTCTTATCAAAAGTGGCAGCCACTTAGTGGTGGCTTACGCCATAGACAACAGCAGTAACAGCCTTTTTACTGCTATAATAATTATTGAAACAGTATCATCTTTTTGGTAGCGGTGAATTCACCGGCATTTAATTTGTAAAAATAAATCCCGCTGGCAACCTTTACCCCAACATCATCGGTGGCATCCCATTGCACGGAATACAACCCGGCGTCACGGTTCTCACTCACCAGCGTCTTCACCAATCGCCCGGCAGTATCAAAAACTTTCAACTCAACAAATCCGAAATCCGAAATCGCAAATCCGATATTGGTAACGGGATTAAAGGGATTGGGATAGTTTTGAGCCAGCTTGAAATCGCCTATCGGGATGGAAGTATCTTCGATATGTGTTGGTGAACCTGCTCCATACCTGGCTACAAAAATATCGCTACCACCAGCACTGGTTAAAGCGGTTTCATTGATTTCACCTGCTCCAAACGTCGAAGTTCTTTCGAATTGGCCCGTCACATAACTGTTCCCGAAAGCATCTAACCCGATACCAAAACCAAAGTCACCGGAGCCACCGGAGCCGGAGTTTCCACCGGCCTGTTTAGCCCACAGCAGCAAACCATCGGCGTCGTACCTGGCTGCAAAAATGTCATTTGCGCCTATACTGATCAATGTGGCTTCATTGCTTTCGCCTGCTCCAAACGTCGCCGATCCTTCGAATTGGCCAGTTATATAACTGTTCCCGGAGGCATCTACGACCACGCCATAGCCTGCATCGTTACCCGAACCGCCTGCTTGTTTAGCCTGGAGTATTAGGCCATTCGCATCAAATTTTGCTACAAAAATATCATTAGAGCCTTCGCTATCCAAAATGACCTCATTGGCTTCACTTGCTCCAAACGTCGCAGTTCCTTCGAATCGACCGGTTATATAATTATTCCCGGAGACATCTACGACAATGCCAAAGCCTTCATCACTTCCCGAACCGCCAGCTCGTTTGGCCCACAGCAGCAAACCGGCAGCGTTGTATTTGGCCACAAAAATGTCACGGGCATCCGCGCTGGTCAGGATAGTTTGGTTGGCTTCGCCCGTTCCAAATGTCGCAGCCCCTTCAAAGAAGCCGGTTATGTAAACATTATCGGACACATCCACAGCAATACCGGCTCCAATATCAAACGATGAACTGCCTGCCTCCTTAGCCCATTGCAGCAAACCGCTGGCATCATATTTAGCGATATAAATATCAAATGAGCCGCTGCTGTTAAGTGTGGTTTCGTTGGTTTCACCTGCTCCAAAAGTGGCAGAATCGTTAAAGAAACCCGTTATATAGCTGTTGCCGGAGGCATCCACAGCAATGCCTTCTGCGTGGTCATTTGAGTTACTCCCGCCTGCTTGTTTGGCCCACAGCAACAGACCATCGGTGCTATATTTTGCTACAAAAATATCGCGCGATCCCACGCTGGTCAAGGTGGTTTCGCTGGCTTCGTTTGCTCCAAAAGTAGCTGTTTCTTCAAAAAGGCCTGTTATATAGCTGTTACCAAAAGCATCCACTGCAATATGATTGCCGCTTTCTCCCGCGGAATCGCCTGCTTGTTTCGCCCATAACAGGCTACCGTTGACATCATATTTGGCCACAAAAATGTCGAGGAAATCAACACTGTTCAGAATAATTTCATTCGCTTCACCCGCTCCAAAGATAGCTGCCCCCTGGAAAGAGCCGGTCACATAGCTGTTGCCGGCAGTATCCACAGCGATGCCGGCGCCGCTATCAAATGAAAAGCCACCGGCTCGTTTGGCCCAAATTAAATCCTGTGCCCGGACAACATGGCTGAATTGGAGGAGTGCTGTAATGAATAATAAAATAATAGAATTGAAACATACCTTTTTGGGAAAAAAATTTTGATTTTCCATCGTTCCTCCTTATATCCTCCAAAGGGCACAAATTTAAAATTTACACGGATTGAAGAAAAAATAATTTCTTTTCTTAATCTTTTGCTATCCATTATTTTAACATTATAAAAACTTGCTAAAAAATACAAGCTCTTAAGTGTTTTAAAGCAGGCAATTATGAAAAAAGCGTAATGAAGATGAAGCCAAATTGGTTTGAACAATATCCCAAAACAGTGCTCACTGCGACTACCATTATTGGCATCATCATTATATTAACTGCGCTCGAAGGGATGTTGGCCCTGTTCCTGATCAAACCGCAATTATTATTTTCGGAGTTTTTGCGGGAGGGATTGCGGCGTGTTTATATCAAAGAAGATTGGTCGGTTGTGCAAGCGGAATTGGACATCGTACAGTATGATCCGGAAGTCACTTATTTACTGGCGCCCCGCGCTTCGCAATACGCCAATCGCGAATTTGAAACAACCATTCGCGGGAATAGTGCCGGTTTGCGGGATGATGAGGCTTCCTTGAAATCACCTGACATTATCGTAATTGGCGACTCATACAGCATGGGATGGGGTGTAGAGCAGGAAGAAGCCTATCCGCAATTACTGGAAAGGAAGACCGGGTTGAAGGTGTTGAATGCCGGTATTTCCTCCTTCGGCACTGCCCGGGAAATGTTGCTGCTCCGGCGGCTTGATACAAGCAAGGTGCGAGTGATTATCGTTCAATATTTTTTTAATGATTTTCGAGAAAACCGGGCGTTTGTAGAAGGAGGCTTTTTCCTCAAAACGACGCCGGAGGTAGAATTCAGACGAAGGGTGTTTGATTCTCAGCGTAAAAGACGCTACCGGCCGCTTGATTACCTGAGGGCCTTTTTCAACCGAACTCATAATTACCCGGAAATTTTAACGACACCGGCTTCGGAAGTGGCTGCTACCTGTCTAAAGGTTTTGACATCATCCGAAATACTCAAAGGAATTCCGGTCTTCTTTTTTGAAATTGATGGTTGGGGCGAAGGGCGTTATATGATTGGGAAGGAGATGGCCGAGCTTCTGGAAACCGGAAACAGATTTGCTGAGCTGTCTACCCATTTTACGTTGCTGCAAATTCACGAAGTGCTTTCCCGGGAAGACTATTTTACCCTTGACCCCCACTTTCGCCCGCATGGGCATGAAAAAGTAGCAAGCGCATTAGCGGAGGCATTACGGAGCGCCGGCATTGGAGTGGAGTGATGGATTGGTTAATGCATCAGTCGTATTTCAGATCTTACGTTGGTGGAAAGATTAATATAGGTTTAACGGATTGCATCATTTGACCAAATGCATTCAGCACAAGATTATATCAAACAGGTAGAGTTTAATTTACAGTAATTCTTTGAAAAACAAGCACAAACTGCATTTGGTTCAAGTACATGCAGTGTTAGGCGATTTGTGCACCCAACTTTACTTTTAGCAACGATTTAAATGTAATTAATGCCGGTGGCTGTGTAGTTTGCGGCGACCGGATACCACTGTCTTTTAAATACCCTTAATTTAGCAAAGCAAGTGCGCGTTTTTTGCGCTCTTGCAGAATGTGATTTTTAAAATCGAACTGTCAGATTAAATCATGAATGATTCAGATTAGATGTAGAACTTAAATGGAAGTGGAGCTTTGTCCTTTTCAATTGGGCCAGCCGTGAGAATATCACCAATCTTATCCGCAAATTGCAGGGTAATAGGTTTTCCGTCAGCATAGTGACATGCGTTATAATTAAGTTTTGTTAGCTTCAATATATCTTCCATTACGATTAATATATCTTCCTCTCCCCGACAGATTTCGATCTCAAGAGGATAAGGGATACCTGAATGTGGAAAAGTCCGCAGGCGAGGGATAAAACCGGTACTCCATAAATGCCCTCGATTTTTGGTTTCAACGTTAGCCATACCTCTTAGAACAGGGAACTTTCCTGGGCGATAAAGCCTCAAACCAGATGGGCGAATTCTCACGCCCACAACTTTAATTCCAAGGTTTGTCACTGTCGAAAAACCTCTCCATTCATTATCATTCAAAAATGTTCTTCCATGAATAAATATCTCTTTAGGATTCTCCTTTTTTCCAAATGTAATTTTATATGCCTCCACCGCACGATTAATGATCTCGGCGGCGGCTTCTTCGTCAACATGGTATTCTTCACGGCTTTCAGATTTCCACGGTCCAATAGCACCTTGAAAAACAACACCGTCGCCCGAATCAAGAAACATCTGAGCCGCACAGCAGGCAAAACGTTTATTTTCATGATTCGGGAGTTGTTTGAAGACCATGCCCAAATAACATACTCCCTCTCTAACACTATTAAGTTTCCAAGGTTTGCCGCCCGCTTTGTAAAATGTCGTGGAAAGTGAATTCCAAGCCAGTTGCGAATCGGGCTCGAGTTCGCGCTCTGGGTTTCCCCATTTATCTAGGAAATCTCCAGGTGTTAGGGTGGACTCACGGAAAATTTGAATTGGGTTTCTAATTCTTTCCATTATCAATCTTGCTTTTAGTTGCCTGCGAAAATCATTATCAAAATTGTAGGCATAATAATCCTTCTCCTGTTCCGGAAAAATGAAAAGTTGACTATGCTTAGACTGATATGCCATACGAGCTTTTTCTTGACGTTTTTTGACAATTGTTTTCGAAATCTTTTTCAAAGGGTCATCAATGGCCGACTTAGGTCTACAATCCCGAAAAATGGATTCAGGCGATATTACATACCACAAAGCTACGTCTTCATCATCCCTTTTATAAAAATCCAATATCGCGTCAATGTATAACTTCACAGTTTGATATACTCTTTGATATGGGTCATCTTCTTTTAGAATAATCTTTAGCGCTCCTGAATCTATTATTCGTTCCGTTGATGCCATAGAAGAAAACGGTATTCCAAACACTTCTTCAAATCCAGGAAAAGGAACCCACAATATCCTTTTTGAAACTTCAGGATGGGCAGAAGAATGAAGAATTATTTTCGTCCATCTATAAAATCTTTCAATACCAGCTTCCGTACCAATCAAGCCGTAATTGATCCCAAAGGGAGCATTCTCTCGTAAAGGCCCAAATAAAGTTAGACCATCGCGAGGGTCGTCCATTGGTTGCTCGTGGCCAAAAATCAAATTGGGCTCAGATAATTTTATCAAGTTAAACATTATTCAGAAGCCTCGGCAGATTTAATTTGTTCATTTGGTTCTTCATAAGAGATTGGGCTTATATAAGGTATTGGGTTTCTAGACACCGAAACATCCTCGTTGGTTCCAACCTTGAGAGCTATGCTCGGTCCGTCTTCTGCAAAATGAACTACAGCAGCGTTTATCCTATCTCTCCACTTGTGGTTTCTCCAAGATTTATAAGCAGCTTTTGGTGCAGCATGGAGACCGCTCTTACCTCGTGTCAGAACATGAGGGTATATTGCAAAATGTAAAATAGGTTCCTTTTGAACGTTGACGCGAATACCCAAATACCATTTCTCACCTTTGAATTTTCCCCAAAGCTTTATTCTTGAATCCAACTTTCCAGTATCTGTGTACTTTATTCTTCCGGTCTCTAAGAGCTTATCATGAAAGAAATAACAGGAATCACGAGCCAGGCTAAATTCCTCAAGCCCTATGTTCTGTAATGTCTTTCTAAAAGCTTGATTCAATAACCTAGCCAAATAATAATATCCCGTCTGCGAATTTTCGATCAAGTTATCACAGCCAGATAGAATATCCTTAATTTGGATTTGATGTGAGTAACGAATTATAGACTTAATACCCGTTATAGTTTGTAAATGTTCGGAATCAGCAAAACTCAGGATATATTTGTTATGAGGTATTACAGGGTATTTTATATAACCTCTCAGCTTTGGTTCCTCGTCTACAAAATGTGCATAGATATTTGTTGGATAGTGTAAAATTTCAAAGCGGTTCGAAAAAAGTTCTTCAGTATCATTAATTATTTTACAGGAATCTGTACCATATTTTTTCCACCAAGTGTTCACCGCACTTAGAGTGAATGAAGGATGCTTGGGAGTTTTTTCCTTTTTGAGCAACTTTAATAAATTAGTTAATCCAGCAGCCCAATTAGATTCAAAAGAGATATTCTGTATTTCTTGTAACCGATAATCTATCTCGTCTCGAGAAATGTCATCAATCTTAAGCGGGACAATAAAGTTGTTTATTTCTTCACGTTTCATAATATTGCGAGCCGTTTCCAATTCCCCTAAGGGATCGGGTTTTATGTTTGACGATCTCGAAAGAACGAAAAGAAATCTCGTTGTTCTGAACTGAAGACTGTTATTAACTTCTTTTGGCCAGTTTTCACCTCCTAAAAGCTTAGTCAAATCACACCAAACTCCATAACCCTCCTTTGCTAGTTGAAGAGCTAACCACTTTGTGAATTCAAAGTCCTCCCACGCATGGCTAATAAAGAGCATATTTCGCTCGGTAGAATTTACTTCTTTCATTTTAATAGGACTCCTCTCACAGACATTTGGGTCCAAAAACTTCCTTCTGCCAGTCAGCGGCCAAAAAATAGATTACTTTACTCATTGTTTCCTTTAGAATGAGTAGCAAGCCTAACATAGTATTTAGC
>CAXHHS010000319.1:0-7550 GCA_964015645.1 uncultured bacterium | reverse complement strand
ATGCGACATCGATTGCAAAAACTCAAAAATACCCTTGCGATGTTTTAAGCTGGATAAATAAAGGATTTTACTGATTTCCGTAGTGCCGTTGGTATATGCCAGAGGCGCGGTAAATTTTTTAAAGTTTATCCCGTTTGGAATCACTTCTATTCTTGAGTGGTCGATTAATCCATTAAATTTTGTCTTAATAGCGCTCCCCAAAACAATCAATCGCGAGGTTCTATTAAACAGATGCCTGGTCAGAAACCGAAAAAAAGCCGGCATTTGGGTATAAAAAACCGGGAATTCGCTCCCGCGTAAATGTAAAACGATTTTTTTCTTTAAAAACATCGCCGGCAATAATAATCCCAAATCGCGCATATAGCCCCACATCCCCTGGGAAATACCGCAATAAACAATATCCGGCCGCCGCATTAGAATTAGAAAGTTGCACTTTATGATATGTACAAAAGCTAAAGCGGCATTCAATATATCGAACTTGCCGACACTCCCGGCATCACGATGATCGGAAATATCACAGAATATGATATTGAAATGATCATATAATTTTTGAAATTTCAAGAGGTGTTCTGTTGCTAGGGTGGGACCAATTATCGGTGGCGGCAGTGAGCCGATAATCAAAACTTTGGGTTTTACGTTGATAGCGAAATCCTTTTCTCTTTATCCTGCTTCCTTTTAGGGATAGTGTTCCAAAATGGTTGTTGTGTGTTCCGAAGCGCTTTTGTAACAACCGTTCTGTAAGCGCCACCAACTAAAGTGCGACAGCACCCTTTCAGGAGTATATTTCCGTTTTTTTAGGTTCCTGGCGTTGCCGAATATGTTGATGATAGGCAAATTTCTTCTGCCATTGTACGAAAAGATCATAACGAAATGTTAAAGCGATTAAGCTCCACAAAATCGTTACCATTCTACCGCTATCTATCCATTGCCCATAAAGCGCAACGCTCAGGATATAAACCATAAAACCAAGCCCGGAAGCTGCAATAGGAAAAATATTGGTATCCTTGCGATATTTCCGAACCATTTTATTCATCTTGATTAGAATGATAATATAAATACTAATATAAAGAATCATTCCTAGTATGCCAGTCTCTCCTAACAAGGCATTGTATGATGAAAATGGATTATCTACCTGGCCGCTTCCAACGCGCAATTTCGGTACTTTATAATATTGTGCAAAAAAAGGCTCCTGGTTCATTTTATCAATCACCCCGCCCATGGAGTTAGAGGTTCTGAGCGTTTTTCCCTTTTCTCTTAGTTTATCGCTTTCTGTTTTAAACCTATCAAGCTGTCGTTTAGTCTGACGGCTACTATGGCTCAAAACTGCGCCGTAATATTCAGGGTCATAATAGGTATAAGAAGATCTGGAATAAAAATTCCCTAATCCTGCTCCAAATACAAGCATGTGAGGATGATCATCAAAAGCTTTAAATACATTATCATACGCTTTTACTTTACCGATCTCATTAAACATTCCTTCTTGAATTGAGGTGATTAAACCTTCTAGTTTCCCGGTGGTTTGTGAGAAAGAAGTTATCAAATACCCCCCGATTGTTAACATCGTGCCGGCCAAAATAATATATTTGAACCTTTTGGATACCTGGAAGTTTTCATCCCCTACCTTATAAAAAATGTATAGCATAGAAATAATAATCCCCAGCCAGGAAGCTTTATTGTCTATTATAACGATGAGTGATAACATTGAAGCGATCAGTATATAATAGTTTTGCTTGAATTGGGGGCTATTAAGCGATTTGCTGAATAGAAAAAAAATACCAATTAGCAAAAACCCGCTATATTGTTCCGCATTATGGTAAAAGGTTCCCATAATGGCTTCTGTTTGGCCTGTTGCCAGAAAAACAGGAATTTGGAGCAAACCGACAATAAATTGAAAATAAATTAAATTATATAATAATTTGGAATATTTATCTATATGAACTTTTCTAAACGGAATATTCGCCAAAAAAACAAAGAGGATGATTGGTCCATTATACATAGCAAATTGCGAAAATGCGACCATCGGAAAAAGGTATTCCGAATTAAAAAAATTTCCCAAAATCGCTACAAAATCAAATAAAAATAACAGAACCAAAATACTCTTAAAATTCTTTATGCGGCCCCCTGTTGCAAAAAACATTAAGCCTAAGATAGCTGTAATCATTAAATCAGCGATGTTAAATACTCTTGGAACAACGTGAAGTAAATTTGTAAAAAACTTCATGAGCACGTTGGCAAGGAGAAGTGCGTATAATAGGAATGAAAAAATCTGCATTTTGCTATCTTTTAATATTTACCTGTTAAAAATCCTCGTTTTATAATTTTTGCAAAGGCGCTACAAATTTACCCGCCCAAAAGCATTATTTAACAGTGCCAGGTTAAACCTGGCGAAAATCCGGGTTTACAACAACCGTGTGATCGGGATGTGTCTTCGCTATCTCGGCGTTTTTTTTAAAACTAGTTATAATAGCGGCCTTAAATCCATTGGCAGAATTTTTAAGGCTTACTTTTTCTGCCATAAATTTTCGGGCTTTTTCACCGATTTTAGCAGCTTCCCGGGGGTTATCTAAAATCCAATTTATTCTGTTCGCAACCGCTTCTTTCTTTTTAAAATCCAGGGCAAACCCGGTAATCCCTTCGGTTATTAAATCTTGAGTAGCGCCAGCGTAAATTGATGATAAACAAGGAATTCCAGCACACATTGCTTCTACTAAAACCAGACCCCATACATCATAATTGGATGGAAATAAGAAACACTTTGCATTGGCAAAATATTCCAGCAGCCCTTCCCTATCGACAAAGCCATGAAATTTTACCATATCATCTATCTTTAGTGTGGATGAGAGTTGTTTGAGAGCCGGCAACGCGTTACCAGTACCTACGATATCGAGAACGAAATCATCTCTTTTTTGACGCAATTCTTGAATGGCATGTAGTAAGAGATCTAAACGTTTACCTTCGGTTAAATTTCCAATATATAATAGATGGTGTCTCGTATGGTCTAATGCTTCATTGTTTTTCCATTTGGCAACCCCTGCCGCAAAAAAGTTCGTATCAACAGTATTAATGCCGATTTTTATTTTATTGGGCGGTGCACCCAGGTGAATTAAAAATTCTTTGGAAAGCGTTCCATAAGCAACAAACCCGGCAGCCCTGCTGATAAGCATTTTTCGCTGGAGATTCCGGATAAAAGATTTGGGTTCCCCTATACGATTAATAGCACCGGACCAAATAATATAAGGAGTTTTATAAAACCAGCTCCGCCACCAGAGTTTTATCGCAGCGATTGAGTATCCTCCAATTATAACCGCTTGCGGTTTCTTTTCGGCAAGCAGTTGATATAAACCGGTATAAGTAAAACTAGACTTCTCGGCGTTGCCCTGGTACAAGTTTTTGCCGTCTAATACAGTATACTCGAATTTGCATTCGGACATATCGATTTGCCATTTCCGGCGCTCATATCCTAATGCGCCAAATGCAACAATTAGGTTAAGATCGATCTCTTTTAACTGCCGGCTTAGCTCATTAAAAAGCGGAATTCGATAGGGTGTGGGAATGTTTGTAATTAACAAGATATTTTGCAAAACGGGCTTTTTGCTTAACATTTTATTTTTTATAAACTCTGTATAAACTCTGTATAAACTACTTCACTTCTTTGGAAATAGTATTCAATGAGACGGATTTATTGCCTAGTTGCGATGGATTTATTGCCTGGTTGTGAATATCGATAATTTGGCTAACGATAACTTTTAGAGAACCTGTTTTTATTTTTCCATTAAGATATTTCCCTGATTTTCTTATTAAGTGAAGCTTTTTAGAAAAATCTTTTGGATTTTCTAAGAGTATTAATCGATCATTTTTAGCTAAAAATTGATCGACAGCACCAAGTTTACCACGAAAAATACTGTACACCGGCACTCCCAATGCAGCAGCCTCCCGGTTCATTGTACCACCGCCGCTAACAACAAGATCGGAATGCCAAATTAAATTAAGGCCATCTACCGCTTTTTCGGGGATAACAATCTTTTTCTGGCTGCACAACGCCGGCCATTTTGCTCGAATAAAATCCGATTGTTTTTTATTACGAGGGAGCATAACCATACTGGTATTAGGGTGATTGCCCAGGTACTTTACCACGGCTTCAAAAAGCTGTTCGCTCTGCGGATTATGGTAATGAGCCTCTGTTGCCGGGGGACGTACGGTAATTAGCAAATCCTGGCCTTTTAGGTTTAATTGCTTTCGGATATCGCCATTTGGTTCAAATTCCGGCACATAAACATCCTCTTTAATACCAGGATATTTGATAATATGGTTTTGATCGACAAACTTATTTTGTATAGAAATCAACTCCGGAGTCATAACCCAATCCGGGTTGATAAATGGCAGCATTTTTATATGTTCATAATCCAAAATTAAAATAGAGGGAATCTTTAATATCTTGGATAAAATTAATTGAGATCGGGAGCCATGCGATAAGGCTAACGTCGGTTTTTCTTTTAAAATCAGCGGCGCAATTTGAAGGGCACGATAAAACAATCCCAGGGTTTTTAGTATTTTATTTTTCCCATGGTGATGGCCGATGACAGTTGCTTTTAGCTGGAATTTATCGAGTAGTTCCTTAACCTGAAAAGCATCACGTGCGGTTAATATAACTTCATATCCACGTTTGTTAAATTCTTTAAAGATGGGACGAAAGAAAAGTACATGGGGCGTGTTGTCGAGATCAATCCAAACTTTTTTTCGGGAAGAATCGGAAGATTTGTTGTTGTTTTTTAGCATTGGTTTTCAAAATGAAAGTTTGTGAATATATTAAAATACCCTTGATCACAGTTCACTTTTGTCGATTACACATTCTGCAAAGAACTAAATCAAGGGCGCAACAATATCTCAATTGGAGAGATTTTAGTGTTGATTTAAAGTAAAAAAAATTATTCTATTTTTTCAGAATCTAACGCAAAGATACTCAATACAGCAAAAACCAGCGCTAATGCGGCATTCATTTCTAATAACTCCTCGAATAGAAAAAGCCATTTTTTGTCAAATAAGACTAGATCTATAATCGAAGCCACGAATCCTAAAACGAATGAAAGAAAAAGAAACAAGAAATAAGGATGTTGCAGCAAGCGGTTTTTATACTTTAACAAAGCAAGGCTTAATACTATTAATACAGTAATAAAAATAGAGATTAGGATTATTTTCGAATTGCCTAGCAATTCATATAATTCCATTGAAGCGACATGAAATAGATCATGAATTGCATCAAATTTAACACCGAAATAATGGGGCATATTTAAATTAAAGATTCTCTCGCCATAGCTAATTTCTTCTAAGAAGCCGATCAACCCAAAGAGAGTAATGATAATTAGCGCTTTGAACCCTTTTTCGCCTTTTTGATTTGGTAAAAAGAGAAGGCCTAATAAAAATGTGGTTAGAAAAAATAACGCACCGGTGTTTTCAATTAGCATATCCTCGCCGATATATAAAACCCGGCTTTGCGGAAAGGCAATATAAACAATGGACATCAGTATAAAACTGCCCAGCATAATTTCGAGGAAACAAGTAAATAGCTGGCGGAAATCCATTTCCATACAATATTTCCATGCAATGATAGTTGTGAGTAAAAATTTGGGAAATTTACAAAACGCTGTAAAAACGCTTAGACCTTGGAGAGAGGTGTCTCAGCTTCATCCGCTTTCTTTTCCAAACAAAACCCGAACCCCAACGGCAAGTTTTTTAAATAGAGGGTTTTCTGAAAATTCCAACCCGATTTCCAGGCGTAGTAATATAAGAACTCCGGGATTTTGGAGATAAAGCTAAAAAACAGGGCAATCCAGCCGAGTTTTAACCTTCTTAACGTTTTAGGAATTAAACCGAGGAAACGAGTCATCGCGCTGATAAAAACCGCAATAGAATCTCCGATATAATCCAATTTAGTAATTCGAAAACCGGCTTCCTGAAACATTTTTTCCAGGCAAAATGAGGTATACCGGTGATAGTCATAGGGATGCTCGTGTTCCGGCATCACAAAGGGCACGGTGCCAATCAGCTGTCCACCTGGCTTTAGCACCCGGTGTAATTCTTTTAACACCAGGCGAGGTTCATATATATGCTCGATTACTTCCGTCAATACAATACAATCAATAGAGTTCGAAGGAATATCAACTTTATCATCATGAATTTCGATATCCGGTTTTTTGCTGTGCCCCTGGTTGGTAACCGGGTAATCCGCAGCGATATATTCATCGAATTTGGTTCGCAGCATTTTTTCATAAGGCCGGTCACCAGAGCCATAATCCAGCAAACGCCCCCCGGAAGGAAGATTTTGAAAATAATTATAAAAGTGGTCGAATTTTAACACCCTACCCAGGGGATGGGAAAAGAGCGGGTAGCCGTATCCAGTCTTTTTATTGGTAAGGGTTAGCATAAAAGTTTCAATCTACCGTTTTTAAATAACCGGCTTTATATCTTTCTTTAAAGTTTTGCAGAGAAAAATTTGCGGAAACATGATGTTGCAACGCTTGCAACCGGTTTAAAATAGCGCGATCCGCTTTATTTTCGTACATATAACAAATCTTACTTGCCATCTCCTGTTCATCCCGGCAAATGAACCATTTAGATTCCTCATGGTTTAGAATTTCGGTGCAACCACCGCCGTCTTCAAAAACAAAGGTCGGGTTTCCTGCCAAGATAGATTCCAGAACGACCAGGCCAAAATATTCTTCATCGGACGATACGATTTCCACATCGTAGTTTTCAATTACCGCGCGCGGCGCTAATGTATATCCAATAAAATCAATATCTAACCCTAACTGCCGGGCTTGTTTGGCATAATCGGTTTTTAGGGGACCATCGCCTAAAAGTTGCACTTTAACCGGCAGCTTTTGGGCTGCCAGGGCAGCGACTTTTAACAGCCGGTCAACTCTTTTAAAGGCCACAAAACGGCCGTGGAAACCGATGGTTAATTTTCCATTCGGTGAAAAGTTAGTTTTGGAAGATTCCCACCGCGTGCAATTATGTACAACGGAAGTTTTCTCTTTCGAAACGTTGTATTCATTCACAACTCTATCGCGGGCATAGTGGGAAATATTAAAAATGTGGTCTGCGCGATGGCGTAAAAATAGCTTCATTAAATACCGTTTTAGATGTTCGTGAGGCTTTAATTTCCGGCCTACGCCTAATAAACCGTGATTCGTAAAAACGATTTTGGCGCCCAGGGTTAAAAAAACCGAACAATCCCAGGGGGTAAATCCATGCAAATGGATAAGATCGTGGCGTTTTGCTAATTTTCTGAGTTGCCGCCATCTTTCCAGCAAGCCGCCTTCAATCTCGGTATATTGTGGAGAAAGGTTTCCGAAATTGAACTCTCCCCGGTAATTTTTCGATTCTACAAGGGCGATGTGAAGTTCAAAATGGTCATCATTGTGAAAGGCTTCTAACAAATCCATGTTGACGCGGTAAATGCCGCCATGTGGGTGACGGGGAAATACCTGAAGCAGTTTTATTTTTTTCATAAATGAGAATGTATCATATTTGAAAATGCAAAAGCGGAACCG
>CAXHHS010000318.1:0-7557 GCA_964015645.1 uncultured bacterium | reverse complement strand
ATCAAATCCACCCCGGGAAAGCGAAAAACAAGTATTGCCCCTCGATTGGGATCAGCAGCATAGTTTTAACACCACTGTCCGGATTGGTGATCCCAGGAATTGGAACATCGGTTTCATCAGCCGTTTTAGAACCGGGCAGCCTTATACGCCCAGCAATCCCGGCAGCGCGCTCACCACCCAATTTGAAAACAGTGCGCGCAAACCGATTTTTCATGAGATCGATTTGAATGCCCATAAAATGTTTAATCTATTTGGCCAAAGATTCCGGGTATTTTTGAAAATATTTAATTTACTGGATCGCTTGAATGAAGTCACGGTCTACTCCAGCACCGGCACCGCCAGCGAACCGTTCCGAACCAATGCCGCAAGAGATATACTGGCCAGGAATCCCAATTTTTCCATCCGGGAGATTGATTTACGCCCCGATTTTTATTCCGAACCGCGCCGGGTCATCATCGGGTTTAGCGTGGGGTTTTAACCACATTGTTTTGAGGAAATAAATATGTACCGTCGAGTTACTAATGTCTATAAAATTCTGTTTTTATTGGCTTTAATTCTCTCTTTTTTTGTCCAGGCACAAAACGAAGAAGGGGAACAAGCCACGAACAAAATCGGAATAAAAAAAATTACCGGCAGGGATGAGCGGCGAACCGGAATTCATGACGGTAACCTGGTTTTCACCCGTTATTCCAATTTCGGGAATTTAGGCAGCCGCTTTGAACCGCCAAAAATGGAGTGGCCGAAAGGCTCCGGTACTGCCTATGGATTTGAATTTATCATGATTGCCGGGGCGGAAGTAGAAGACACTTCCAGCAACATCATTCACATTATGTCCGAAAATTATACCAATCCCAATTCATTTGACATCTCACCGGATGGCACTCACACCTATGGTTGGGAGCCGCTCCCCAATTATTTTAACGATTTTTCCGACAACATCAATAATTTTCCGGCAATGAGCCATAAAGAAGAAACCTGGCCGGCATCCTGGCCGCACGACTTTCCGGGCCTGCCAGGAACGCGAGACGGCTTGTGGAATGGCGAATTCGGCGCCTTTTCAAGAGCAGACCAGGAAAGCTATTATGTGATTGATGATCGCAATAACGACGAATTCGGCTACTTTCCCTTTATCGGCAGCTCCACCGATTCTGCTGATTTTCCCGTTGGGCGGCGCGGCCTCGGCTTGGAAGTAAAGGTGCGCGGCTACCAATGGGTGCAGGTGGAAGCGGAAGATATCTTAATCGTACGTTATGACATTACAAATATCAGCCATAAAGAGTTGGAAAAAGTGGTCTTCGGCATGTATGTAGATCCTGCCGTTGGCGGAGAAGGAGACTCCCAGGATGATGATGCCTTTTTCGACACTGACGATGACATCACCTATTGCTGGGATCTCGATGGCATTGATAATAAAGGCCGGGCAGGAGTCGGCTATTTTGGGTTTGCGTTTCTGGAAAGCCCCGGCGACCCTTTGAACGGCCGTGATGACGATGCCGACGGACTCATCGATGAGCGCCAGGATAACGATCGCGGTGTATTTGAATTTGGGCCGATTGGCAACTTTGGAGACCCGAAACTGCATTGGTCCGGTGATGAGGACGGTGACTGGCGTAATTATATTGATGATAATGAAAACGGCCAATGGGATTTGGGCGAGGATATTCTTGACGATGTGGGTTCCGATGGGATCGGCCCTTATGACCAGGATTACACCGGGCCGGACCCCGATAATACCGAGGCCAATGGGTTGCCTGATCACGGGGAACCCAATTTCGGAAAAACCGATAATGATGAATCCGACCAAATCGGTTTAACCAGCTTTTTGCTGCGCCCCGCTGGCAACATCAGCGATGATGAACGCACCTGGAGTGAAATGTCCCCGGGGTTGTTCGGCGGCACGCTCCCGTCGAATTTAGCGTTTATCTACGGTTCCGGCTTTTTTCGGCTGCCAATCCAGGAAACCCGTAAGTTTGCGATAACCTGCCTTTTTGGCAATGACTTTGAAGACATTATCCGCAATAAACGAACGATGCAGCGAATTTACGACGCCGATTATAATTTTACAAAACCACCCCTTCTGCCCACCCTGGAAGCGGTGGCCGGAGATCGTAAAGTGGTGCTGAAATGGAACGATCGCGCCGAGAGATCCATTGATCCGATTTATGGCAGAGATTTTGAGGGTTATTTAATTTATCGATCCACTGATCCGGCGTTTAACTCTATCAAATCCATTACCGATTCTTATGGCAATCCGATATTTTGGGAACCGATTGCCCAGTTTGACCTTGATAACGGCCTTAACGGCCCCCACCCGACGCCTGTGGGCCTCAGCGGAGCGCACTTTAACATTGGGGATGATACCGGGCTAAAATACTTTTATGTCGATGAGGATGTTGAAAACGGCCGGACATATTATTACGCCGTCGCTTCTTATGATAAAGGATATGCAGCAGACTTTTTTGAAAGAGGATTGGTGGAAACCGACCTGCTGGCGCCAATTTCTCCCAGCGAGAGCAGTAAAATCATTCAAACCGATTTGGTCGGCAATGTAGTCGATATCGGCCAGAACTGCGCGGTGGTTGTTCCAAATGCACCGAGTGCGGGATATGTCTCCGGGAATATCGGCGATGGCGTTCTGCACACCGGTTTAGCGACTGGAAATGTAAGCGTCAATGTGATGATGCCGGACAGCTTGAAAAACGGCAGTACTTACCGAATATCCTTTACCGATACTACCTCCGCCAGATTTACCAGGGGTATTACCATCGAAGATATTACCGAAAACCGAACCGTTTATTCCAGTGATGTTTTTGATGAGTTTGAAATAGAAAACCAAATTTTTGACGGCCTGCACTTTGATTTCGAGAACGATTCGATTGACGTAACCTATGCGGATTGGAAAGAAGGCGGATCGAATATCCCGGTTTCCGTTTCCTTAATACCCTCAAACCGGACGGTTCCGTTGCCGCAGGATTTTGAGCTTCGCGTTAAGGAAGCCGCCGCTGACACTTCCTTTGATCCCCTGGTATTTTTGAGAGTGCCGGTTAATTTTGAACTCTGGAGCACTACCACCAATGAAAAGTTTGAGTTCGTTTTTATTGAGGGAGCCAATAAAGACAGTACCTTAAACTGGGGAGACAGGGTGATTGTTGCCTTTGATATCATGGGCTTCCGGTATAATACCGCCTGGCAAATAACCATCGGGGATACTTCCAATGCCGGTACGTCGTTAGGACCGGAGCCGGGCGATATATTTGAATTTTCCGTCGGTAAACAGTTCAGCTCGGGCGACACCTTCGAATTTACGACCAGAAGCTCAACCCTGGACGAAAACCTGGTGAAGACAGAATTGGATGATATTTATGTTGTACCGGACCCTTATGTCGTCTCAGCGTCCTGGGAAAAACCGTTGTTTTTCTCATCTGGCCGGGGAGAACGCCGCATTGATTTCGTTAATCTACCGAACGAGTGTACGATCCGTATTTTTACCATCAGCGGCAACCTGGTAAAAACACTCCACCATAATAGCACCATTTCGAAAGGCTCGGAGTCCTGGGATTTGATCTCGGATGACGGGTTAACTGTATCATTTGGGGTTTACATCTATCATGTGGAAACTGCAAACTCCGGATCTAAGGTTGGGAAATTTTCGCTAATAAAATAAAAGGTTGGATATGAAAATTCGTTTAAAAAAGCAAATGTTTATTGCAATAACATTGATGCTTTTTTCGAATGCGTCAATTTTCGCTCAAAGTGGGGAAGACGATTTTGCCGTTAATTTTGCGGAGGACATTACCAACAGGGGAACATCTGCAGCCGCCTTCCTGGAAATTGGCATTGGCGCAAAAGCAGAGGCACTGGGCGGCGCGTTTACTGCCGTGGCGAATGACGCAACCGCCCTTTACTGGAATCCGGCCGGAATTGCCAATTTGGAATCCATCACAATTACTGCAAATCATGCCGCCTGGCTCGCGGATACCAAATTAAACTATTTCGGGATTGTGCTTCCGTTTTCCCAAAGAATGGCTGTCGGGTTAATTCTCAATGTGCTCGATTATGTTGACCGGCAGCCGGTGAGAACCATTTTTCAGCCGGAAGGCACCGGCGAAAGCTACGGCGCATCGGATTTAGCATTGGGGCTTAGCTACGGTGTTCAATTGACCAACCGGTTCTCATTCGCAATTACCGGTAAATACATTCAGCAAAAGATATGGCATGAATCCGCAAACACCTTCGCATTAGATTTTGGCGTTTTATACCACACTCGTTTAAAGGGAATGAGCCTCGGCGCCAGCATTGTCAATTTTGGCGGTGACATGAAAATGGATGGCCGGGATTTGGTTAGGCCGTTTGACGAAGATCCGCAAAATTTCTCAAACGATAAGCTCAATGTTTTACTAAAAACAGACGCTTTTCCCCTTCCGCTCTTGTTCCGCTTTGGTCTTGCCTACGCCCTGGAGTTAAATGCCCGAAACAAAGTGACAACCTCCGTCGATGTTATTCACCCCAGTAATAATATCGAGAGCATGAATGTCGGAATTGAATACGCCTTCATGAATCTGGTTGCCTTAAGAGCCGGTTACCAGTCTTTGTTTGATCAAAGCAGGGAAAACGGCGTCACATTGGGATTCGGCATTGAAGCCAGTTCAAAAAATTCCCTGGGGGTTGCCTTTAATTATGCCTATTCCAACTGGGGCCTCCTGGGAAATGTTCAGCGATTTTCCATCGATTTACATTTATAACCGCAGAACGACGCCTCAAAAAATGACGGTAAAAAAATATATGCGAAACCCGGCGTCCCAAACTATATCCTGAAAACTTTTAAATTCGAAATTTAACCAATGTTTAGGAGGGCCTATGACATACGCGTAACCAATTGTTTTTCCTGATTTTATCTAATAGTTTGCCTTGGATAAAATCATTTGATGCAAGTATTGAAGTATATATGGCGACTTTATATTTCCGGTTGTCATAAGTCCAAACTAACAAAGGAGCAGATTATGAGAAAGGCAATTCTTACTATAGTTTTAATGATTTTTGCTCTCCCCTTTACCGTAAATGCGCAATGGGGAAAAGCGTTGCATTTTACCTGGCAGGAACGCGATCGCGTAGTTGTGCCGGATGCGCCGCTGCTTTTTCCGGTTGAACTCGCGGCCGGAACTGTTGAAATGTGGTTTAAACCCGACTCAATTCTAAGCGCTACAACCCATGACCCGGATTTCACCTACCTGTTCGGTAAAAACTTTGGGGGAAATAATGCCGGGGATATGGGGATCACCTGGCCGCGGGGAGAAGGGGATTTGCAATGTTTTGTTCAAAATGGAGAGGTAACCCAGGATGTTCGCGCGGGGATTGTGCTTTGGGAACCGCGCTGGTACCATGTGGCGTTTGTTTGGGATAAAGATGATTCCATGCGGGTATTTATCGATGGTGTACAAAGCCTTGATATCGAGCCGGATGAACCGGAAGAAGGTAGCCTTGCGGTGGAAGGTGGGGATCAGTTACTTGTTATCGGCAGCGGCGCGACCGAATTGTTGGATGCCCGGTTTGAGACCTTTCGGGGAACGATTGATGAAGTTCGCATCTCCGCGGTAGCCCGCTATACCTCAGATTTCCCATTGGCTTCTCAACCATTTGAGCCGGACGCCTTTACCGTTGCGCTCTGGCATTTTGATGAAGGTATGGGAGATGTAGCCGAAGATGCCACCGGCAACGGCTTCACCGGCGTACTCGGTGATCCCGATTCTCTTGGCCATGCTGATCCGGAATGGGTTGATATTCAACGCGATTTAAGAATATTGATCAACGAAGTACTGGTGGATCCGGCGGTTGCGGTAGAAGACGGCGATGCTAATGGCGATGGCGTTCGGCAAGCACAAGAAGATGAGTTTGTGGAATTGTTAAACATCACCAGCAATCCCATCGATTTAACCGGCTGGAAAGTAGGGGATGACGAAAGAATCGACTTCCAATTCCCGGATGGCTATATTCTCCAACCATTTGAGTTTTTATGTATTTTTGGCGGCGGAGATGTTTCAAATCTTCCAGGTTATGACGCGGACCCACTGCTGACGCGAGTTTTTGCAACCGGTGATAGTATTGGAAACGGATTAGCCAACGGCGGAGACTATTTTATTTTACAGTCCGCTGATGGCAATCATGATATGTATTGGGCATACGGCAGTAAATTTGGCGCTGGCCCGCCTATCAGCGCTGCGGTTGATAGTATTACCTGGGAATTTGAGGTTGAAACCGCCGCAATTGCCAATAATGACAACTCCGTAACCCGATCGCCGGATGCGGATGTCAGCGTTGAAGATCCCTTCGTGGAACATTTGACGGTGAGCCAGGATCCATTTTCTCCCATGACGACCATTGGCGGCGACCTGTCGCTATCGTTCCAGGTGACGGCTTCAGCATCTCCAGCAGGAACCGGAACTGTCAGCCTCGATCCCGATACAACCAGTTATCCCTTCGGAACCATTGTAACATTCCAGGCAACCCCGGAAGAATTTTATGTCTTCAGTCATTGGACTGTTGGCGGGGATGAGATTCAAAACAATCCGATAAGCGAGGTAGTAACTGCCGATTTATCGGTAACTGCCCACTTTGTGGAGGCATTTTCGGTAATACCAACGATTATTGTTAACGAAATTTTGGCTGATCCTGACGGTGATCCGGTTTTGGGTGATGCCAACGGCGATGGCGTAAGAAACAGCAGCGAAGACGAATTTGTAGAATTGGCTAATATCAGCCCGGATGCAATTGATATGACCGGTTGGACGCTCGGAGATGACGAGCAGATCAGTTTTACGTTTCCGGATGGATATATGATGCAACCGGGGCAAATAACGGTCATCTTCGGCGGCGGAGATGTTTCAAATGTGCCGGGTTATAGTTCAAATCCGCTGGAAACACGGGTGTTTATCTCGGATTCGTTAAATGCCGGTGGCAGCGGGGTTGTTGGAAATGGCCTGGCAAACAGCGGAGACTTTTTTCTGCTATATTCGCCGGATGGATCATACGATCTTTATGCAGGATATAACAACAAGTATAATATCGGCGGTCCCACATCCGATGTGGTTGCCGGAGTCGATTTCGAGATCAGGATAGAAACAGCCGCAATTGCCAACAACAATAATTCCGTAACCCGTAGCCCTGATGGTGATATTAGTGTTGGAGATCCTTTTGTAGAGCATAATACGGTTAGTTCTAACCTGCAATCGCCTGGGCAAACCATCGATGGACTGGATGAGGTTCCGATTGTAGGGATAGAGAACGTAATTACCGGTGAATCACCGCAAACATTCCAGCTATTGCAAAATTTCCCCAATCCCTTTAACCCCTCGACGACGATTGTATTTGCTCTTCCCAAATCGAGTATTGTTTCTTTGAAATTATATAACGTTCAGGGACAGGAAATTCGAGAACTGGTTAGCGATGCCCTCACTGCCGGCCGCTATGAAATTTTATGGGACGGCAAAAATAGTTTTGGTCAGCCGGTTGCTCTGTCTCTTATACACATCTGACGCTGCCGACGAGCTTCTTGGTGTAGGT
>CAXHHS010000317.1:0-7568 GCA_964015645.1 uncultured bacterium | reverse complement strand
CAATGGAGTCTCGTGGGCTCGGAGATGTGTATAAGAGACAGGCGTTGCATGGTTTTGGTCTTTTCCGGCCAGTCTAACCAGTCGAGGTTGCGCAAAAGGCGGTCGGCATAGGCAGTGATCTTAAAAAACCATTGCTTTAGATTCTTTTTGGTAATCGGCGTATCGCAGCGTTCGCATATTCCTTTGGAAGTTACTTGCTCGTTTGCTAAAACCGTATTGCAAGAAGAACACCAGTTTACCGGGGCATCTTTTCGATAGGCCATTCCGGCTTTGTACAATTGCAAAAAAATCCATTGCGTCCACTTATAATATTCCGGGCGGCTGGTGATAATTTCCTGATCCCAATCATACATCGCGCCTATCGCTTTTAGCTGTTTGCGGATTACCCGGATATTTTCTTCGGTAATATCCTGCGGGTGGCCGTCTATTTTTATGGCATAATTTTCTGCCGGTAAACCAAAGGAGTCGAATCCTTGTGGTGCAAAAACATTGTAGCCTTGCAGCTTTTTAAACCTGGCCCAGGTATCGCAAGGGGCAAAATTTAGCCAGTGGCCTAAATGGAGCTTGTCGGAAGAGGGATAACAAAACATAACCAGCGCATAAAATTTCTTTTGGTGATCTGCAAAATCAACTTTGTGCAAACCACTTTGCTGCCATTTTTGCTGCCACTTTTTTTCGATTTCCTTAAAAGGATAACGCATCGTGTATTGAATATTGATAAATGAATATTGAAAATTGAGAGAAAAGAAAGATGGTGTTTGAGTGCTCCGTTGTTCAAGTATTCAAGTAATTTCTTACTTGAGCACTTGAACACACAAACACTTGAACACAAATCTATTTTACAACAATATTAACGAGCTTGTTCGGTACAACAATTACTTTAACAATGGATTTTCCATTGAGCAGTTCTTGAATTCTATCTGACGCCAGGGCAGTTTCTTCCGTCTCTTCTTTCGAGAGATTAACCGGCAGTTGCAATTTATAACGTAGTTTTCCGTTGATTTGAATAACAACCTCTACGTTGTTTTCTTTGAGGAAGTCTCGGTTAAATTTGGGCCAGAGTTCGTACGCTAACGAAGTTTTGTTGTCCAGCTTTTCCCACAATTCTTCTGCAAGGTGAGGGGCAAACGGGCTTAAGATCAACACAAATTGACTCAAGATTTCCTGCGGTCGATGTTCCCATTTCATCGCTTCGTTTACGAACATCATCATAGCAGAAATGCCGGTGTTAAACCGTAAGTTTTCAATATCTTCCGTTACCTTTTTGATGGCGGCGTGTAAGTGTCTTAATTGCTCATCGGTCGGTTTTGTATCGGAAACTTCCGGAAGCACCGATCCGGTTTCCTCATCGACTATCAACCGCCAAATACGATTTAAAAAGCGTGAAACGCCTTCCACGCCTTTCATGCTCCAGGGTTTCATTGCCTCTAACGGCCCCATAAACATTTCGTACAGCCGCAAGGAATCTGCGCCGTAGCGTTCGACAACCACATCGGGATTGATCACATTGCCGCGACTTTTGCTCATTTTAAATGCACGGCTCTCAACCCGGATGGCGGGGTTTTCTGTCCAAACAAAAAAATCGCCTTTTTTTTCAACGACATCTTCGCTGAGTTTTTGTGAATCCAATTTTTCAGCGGATTCTTTGTGGGTGCCATCGATATTCACATACTCGGCAGATACCGGTTGTCCCTGGCCATCGCGATACAGAGTGAATTCCATTTCGCCTAAAATCATACCCTGGTGCACTAATTTTTTGAAAGGTTCTTTGGTGGAAACCAGCCCGATATCATATAGCACTTTATGCCAAAATCGAGCATACAACAAGTGCAAAACCGAGTGCTCGGCGCCGCCGATATACAAATCGACCGGCATCCAGTAATTTTCTTTTTCCTGGCTTAAGGCCTCTTCGCGATTACCAGGATCGATAAAGCGCAGATAATACCAACAGGACCCCGCCCATTGCGGCATGGTGTTAAATTCCCGGGTATAAAGCGTTCCGTTGGATTGAATGTATTTCCAGCTGTCAACCCCGCGGGACAATGGCGGCAGTGGTTGCTCATCGCCATTGCTTGCCGGTTGCGGTTTAAAATCGGTCATTTGCGGCAGCATAACCGGCAAATCCGATTCTTCGATAGCAACCGTGCTGCCATCCGGGGCGTGGAGAATGGGGAAAGGCTCTCCCCAATATCGCTGCCGGCTAAACAGCCAATCACGTAATTTATAATTGATTTTGCGTTCGCCCAGGTTTTCTTCTTCCAGCCATTGGATTATCTTTTCTTTTGCATCAGCAACCTGCAATCCATTCAAAAAGCCGCTGTTGATTGCCGGGCCATCGCCGAGGTAGGCTTTGCCTTCAAAATCATCGGATGGTTGTACGGTGCGGATAATCGGCAAATCGTAAATTTCTGCAAATTCCCAATCGCGCTCATCTTGCCCGGGAACCGCCATGATAGCGCCGGTACCGTATGTTGATAGAACATAATCCGCCACCCAAACCGGAATTTTTTCATCATTTACCGGGTTGATGGCATATCCGCCGGTAAACACGCCGGTTTTTTCTTTTTGCAATTCGGTGCGTTCCAGGTCGCTTTTCCGGGCAGCGGCTTCCCGATATGCCAATACCGCTTCGCGTTTTTCATCCGTGGTGATAATATCGACCAAACGGTGTTCCGGGGCCAGCACCATGTAGGTTGCACCAAACAATGTATCCGGGCGGGTGGTAAAAACGGCTATATTCTCATCGGAATGCCCATCAATCTTAAATTCAACTTCTGCGCCTTCGGAACGGCCTATCCAATTACGCTGCATCTCTTTGGTGCTTTCCGGCCAATCCACTTCATCCAGGTCTTGCAGCAGTTGTTCGGCGTATTCGGTAATTTTCAGCATCCATTGTTTCATTGGACGACGATAGACCGGGTGGCCACCGCGTTCGCTTTTGCCGTCGATTACTTCTTCATTTGCCAGAACCGTTCCCAGGGCCGGACACCAGTTAACCGGAACTTCTGCCAGGTAAGCCAATCCCTTTTTGTAAAGCTGCAAAAAGATCCATTGCGTCCAGCGATAATAGTTTGGATCCGTTGTATCAACCTGGCGATCCCAATCATAAGAAAATCCCAGTTGTTTTAATTGCGAGCGGAATTTTTTGATATTGTTTTCTGTGGTTACTTTCGGATGCGTTCCGGTTTCAATGGCGTATTGCTCAGCAGGCAACCCAAAAGCATCCCAGCCCATCGGATGCAGCACGTTAAATCCATTCATTCGTTTATAACGCGCAATAATATCGGTTGCCGTATATCCCTCCGGATGGCCAACATGCAAACCAGCGCCACTAGGGTAGGGGAACATATCAAGAACATAATATTTCGGTTTGTTATGGTCAAGTTCTTCCGGTGTGCGAAATGTTTTATTGTCTTCCCAAAACCGTTGCCATTTTTTTTCAATTGTCTGAAAATCGTAAGCCATTTGATACTCCTGAAAATTTAATCCCTTAACTTTGCTTTCTATATGATGAACCCACCCGAAAATCCTTTGGGTGGGCTTAAATTTAGAATCGGTAGAATTAGAAATAGTTTAGTGAACACGAACAAAAAGTCAATTTATAAAAAGTTCTTAAAAATTTCAAGCTCTTTGAAACCTTACAAAATTAATTTTTGAAGTGCAGGCCGCTTGCTTTTAATCGAAGCATCATCTATATTGGTTTTGGGTGAGGGTCTTTTAAACGATAAACCCGGGGTTCGGGCAGGTGCAATCCTTTATGAAAAATATCCTTCTTTTAATTTTCGTTTTATCGAGCTTTTTAGTAGCGAATGAGCCGGAACAATCTAACTTTAAATGGCAGGTTGGGGAAGAATTGTTTTATAAAGTTCGTTATGCCTTTTTTACAGTTGGAACGCTTCATTTCGAAGTTCTAAAACAAGATACGTTTCGCAACAGAAACATTTATCATTGCCGAATGTTGATGAAATCGAATAGCGCCATCCCGTTTGTTCCGAACTTTGAGGATACTTATGAGAGTCTGATTGATGAAGAATGTTATTCGCACATTTTTTGGGCAATTGAAAAACAAAAGGATCACCGCCTTGTTACCCGCTACGATATGAATTACGAAAAAGAGCAAATCCATATTCTGATGGAAAAACAGTTTCCTGCCGATACAGTTGTGGTATTGGATTCTACTGCTACACTTACACACAAGGTGCAGGATGGATTATCGCTACTGTTTTATGCACGGGCAAATGCTAAGAGAAAAGCCCAGGAGGATGTTCCGGTATTTGCCTTTTTCGAACACCGGGATACATTCATCAATTTTAACGGTGAGCTTGATGATGTAAAGGCGCGCGGTAAAAAAGTGGATGGATTTTACCTGGATGGGAAGATGAAATTTGTCGGTATTGCCGGGGTTAAAGATGATTTTAAAGGATGGTTCTCCCAGGATGATCAGAGTATACCGCTTCATGCCAAAATGAAAGCGATTGTCGGCAGCGTTCGTTTGAATTTGGAATGGTGGAAAAATTGGAGCGGTGATCATATTTTACCACCGCCCAAATTTGATGACGAAGATTAGTGTAGCATGGAAGGTATTTTTGTTAATTCGAGAACGCCCGCTCGCCTTCGACTCCGCTCAGGCTGACAGGTCATGCTGAGTGGAGTCGAAGCATCTTCTTTTATCTCGCACAAGTAAGATGCCTTCCGCCATCAATGTTGAGAGTAACACCGGTAATCCAACCGGATTTTTCTGACGCCAAAAAGAGGGCTGCTTCGGCAATATCATACGGCTGACCGGCACGGCCAAGCGGATGAGTGGTTTTGCTGTGCTCTAAAAAGGCGCTGTATTTTTCTTCACCCATTCCACTTCGCCGGTGCAGTTCCGTTTCCACCACACCGGGATTAATCGCATTTACCCGCACTCCTTTTTCCGCAAGCTCTAATGCCGCACAGCGCGTTAGCTGATCCACTCCGGATTTACTGACACAATATGCTAACACATTCGGAAAAGAACGTACCCCGGTTACGCTGGAAATGTTTACAATGCTGCCTTTGGTTTTAATGAGGTGGGGAGCGGCGAGGTTCATCAAGTAGAAAACGGAATCCAGGTTTACGGCCATCATCTCTCGCCAGGCTTCCGTCGTTGTATTTTCGATGGAACCGGTAGCGATAATGCCCGCAGCATTTACAAGAATGTCGAGCTGCCCATATTCTTTTAAAGTAGTTTCGATGATCTGTTGGCATACTGCTACATCGGTAACATCACCGGGCACAGCTTTTCCGTTTCCTCCATCTTGTTCGATGGATTCTAACAGAGACTGAAGCGCATCTGTTTTTCTGCCGTTTGTAACGACAATTGCGCCTTCTTTTGCGAATTGAGCAGCGATTTGTTTACCAATTCCACTAGAAGCACCGGTAATAACAGCGACTTTATTTTTTAACTGCATCGAACTCATTTCTTTACTCCATTAAATTTGAATAGCCAGTAATATTGCACAGAAAAAATTAAACGCTGCCATAATCGCATCTACGACAAAAATAAACAACATAGGCCCCTTCAATACATCCCAATAGGATTCGCCAATGCGTCCGCCCTGCCTGGCGATAGGAACATTGAAAAGAAATTGCGTTGCATGAGCGACGCCAAATACACTTATCAAAATGATTTGTTCTTGTGGTGCGGTAAAGAGGTCTGGCCTTGCTAATAATAACGCTGCAAATAAAGAAAGCGCGAAATTCATACCTCCCAGGAAAGGTAGAGCGGATGAAATCGTTGGAAAAATTGGAGAAGAACGAGCTGTTTTAGGTACAAGCAACTTGGCAGCTGTATTGCGCTTAATAACGAAATACCAAAAGCCCGCCCCAAACCAGAGTACGTTTAGAAGAAGAACGGATTGATAGAAGATTTTGATCATTTTCGATACACATGATGAAAAACTCGAAAAAACAAATCTAATGTTTTTAAAAATAGATACAAAATCTTTTAAGAACTTAATTGAGAAAAATGTGGTATTACTACTATGTTTATGCGTTTTGAATGTTGTATATTTTACCGGTGAGTTTAAAATAGTTCTAATGAAAAGGAGATAACCCTGAGTTTTTTAAATCCTCTTGTTCTATATGCACTTGCGGCAGCAGCCATTCCTCTCTTGATACATTTATTAAATCGAAGAAAAATTAAACGCATTCCATTCAGCACCATCCAATTTTTAAAACGGTTAGAAAAAAAGCAGATGCGCAATCTCCGCATCCGCCAACTATTGTTGCTATTGCTTCGGATTGCGATTGTTTTGCTGATCGTTCTCGCTTTTGCCCGGCCAACGTTAAAAAGCGGAGCCGGTGGCCTTTTAACCGAACGCAGCCCAATCGAAGCTGTCATCATATTGGATAACTCGTTATCTTTAAACGAGGCGAGGTTGACCGGCAGCCTGCTGGAAAAAATGCGCCAGGCGTTTTCATCCCTGGAATCGGCTTTTCAAGCCGGGGATCGCATTACGGTAATTCAATCATCAGTTCCGCAGCAAGTGATATTGAATCAGGAAAATTTCCAACCTTCCCTGTGGGAACGTGTCCAGAAAAAGTTGCAGCCGAATTATCTCAAGAGCGACCTCGACAATTCAATCTTATATGCCCTGGAATCGTTAAAGCAATCGGTTTACTCAACCCAGGAAGTTTATATCGTTTCCGATTTTCAAAAATCAGCATTCCAAAATGATGGCCCAAATTACGCTGAGCTTTTGGAGTCGCCGGATTTTCGCCGCGCCAAATTATTCTCTATCCCAATTGGCCATGAAAATTATGAGAATATATCCGTAGACAGTATCGAGGTTGTAAACCGTTTAATCGAAGTTAATCAGCCGATTCGCATCAAAGCGCTGTTCCGAAATCACCACCCGGAAAAACATTTGAATACGCTAACCTCTGTTGTATTAAATGAAAACCGCGTTTCTCAACAAAAAGTAAGCATCCCCTCCGGGCAAACGCGGGAAGTTGAATATAAACTGACACTTACGGAAAAAGGATTTATCGAAGGTCGTATCGAAACGGAGAGCGATGCCTTGCAAGAGGACAACCGGCGATATTTCAATTTTTACGTACCCGATAAAATAAAAACGCTTCATATTCAACCGGATGATAATTTCAAAAGTTATATTCCGTTAATTATCCAACCGGCCCGGCAGCAAGGCATTTTCGATTACGAAAGCGAAGTTCTGGCAAATTGGGCCAGCCGAAATTTTACCGGGTACGATATTATAATTTTGGAAGGACTAAACCAGGTGCCGGAAACATTAATCCTCCGCTTAAAACACTTTTTGGAAAACGGTGGCGGTGCGCTTGTTATTCCCGGTGATAAAATTGTGCCGCCACAATATCATACGCTTTTCCAAAATTTTTTGATTGGCGATCTGGTTGAGCTGCGCGGAAATCCCGGTGAAACAGATCAGTTTTTAACATTGCAGGATGTTCAATGGGATCACCCGATTTTCGAGGGATTGTTCGAAGAAGAACAGCAGTTAAATCCCATCGAAACCTACGCCGGGTATCGAATGACTGTCTCTTATACACATCTGACGCTGCCG
>CAXHHS010000316.1:0-7569 GCA_964015645.1 uncultured bacterium | reverse complement strand
ACACCAAGAAGCTCGTCGGCAGCGTCAGATGTGTATAAGAGACAGGCCAGCAGCCGTGGCGCATTATTTGCAGTGCTGGCCTTTCCGATTGCATTGCCGATATTAATTCCGGCGATTAACAGCACTAAAATCGCCCTGGAAAACGGAATTTTTTCCGATTGTTTATCTGACTTGCAAGTATTATTTTCGTTCACCATTGTGATTGTAACAACGTCGTTGCTGGTGTTTGAATTTGTTTGGAGAAAGTGATGAATTTGCGAAAAGACTGGTGGAAAATTGTTCTTGGAATTTGGATGACGCTGGTAATTTTAGGCGCATTTTTATACTCCCCCCGTGCAAAAGATCTCGGAGAAAGCACCCGAATTCTCTTCTTTCACGTTCCTTGTGCCTGGGTGGCGACCATCGCATTTTTTACTTCCGCATTTTATAGCATCCGCTACCTGCGAAAACATAATATTCAAGATGACATGCGATCTTATTCCTCAGCACACCTGGGGCTAATTTTTACGGTTTTAGCGACGGTTACCGGCGCAATTTGGGCCGCGGAAATTTGGGGGCATCCCTGGAATTGGGATCCCCGGCAAACCTCTATCTTCATATTATTGTTGATTTACGCTGCCTATTTTGCCCTGCGCTCTGCGGTAGATGATGAAGAAAAACGCGCCCGCCTGGCAGCGGTTTATTCCATTATCGCCTGCGTTACCGTTCCGTTTCTGATGTTTATCGTTCCCCGGGTTTACGAATCGCTTCACCCGGACCCGGTCATCAATGAGCAGGGAAAAATTCAAATGAGCTCAAAAATGCAGCATGTTTTTTGGAGCTCCGGTGTGGGATTCGTTATATTATTTATTTGGATGTTTAAATTAAAAGCACAGATCCTTTATCTTTCCTATTTGAAAGAAACCGAAATGGAAAATGTCTAAAAATAAAAGGTATATCGAATGAGTAGTTTTTTTACAATATTGAATGTATTCGGTAATTACTTCTTTAACATTCAACAGCAAGAAGAAATGGCCGGCTCGGATATTTATGTGGTATTAAGCGTAACGTTAATCATTTGGTTTGGGATATTTTTTTATTTGATGTATTTAGACCGGAAGGTAAACAATCTTAAAACTAAAATAGAGACTGATATTTAAATTGGCCTTTGGTGATGAAGATGAATTTGAATAAAAATAAGTTAAAAGTTGAAAGTGGCCAAAGTTAAAACAAAACGACTTTAGATAACTTGTGGCGGAAGCCACCACTTACGTGACAAACTTAGAGGAGAATCACTAAATGAAACCCAAATATATTATCGGAATTGGAATCATTGTTGTATTCCTGGTATTTGCCGGGGTTAATTTTCAGCAATCGCTAACGCCGTACGTACCGATTTCCGTTGCCAAAGCAAAAGGGAAAACCGTGCAGGTAAAAGGCGCCCGGGTGGAAGGCAGCGAAAATTACGACATGGATAAAAAGACCTTTAATTTTGCGATTGAGGATGAAAACGGCGAAGCTGTAAAGGTGATTTACAGCGGCGTAAAACCCTCCAATTTTGAGCGCGCGAAAGAAATTGTTGTGAAAGGCCGCTTCCACAACGGTACATTTATGGCCGATGAAATTTTAGTAAAATGTCCCTCAAAGTACGAAGCGGAAGGTATTGAAGGCATGGAAGGAGCACAATCATGACCATTGGTGTTATTTTAATTTCCGTTGCATTTATTGCCTCGGTTGTTGCCACAACGGCGTATTCTCTTTATTACAAAGAGCGTCAGGAAAACTTGCTAAACCTGGCCAATATCAGTTTTGTGATTATGAGTATGGGAATTGCATTATCCCTGGCTTTGCTTATCTATTTAATACAGATACACGATTTTCGCTTTGATTATGTGTATAGTTATTCCTCGCGAATTTTAAATAAATTTTACCTGTTCTCTACCCTTTGGGCCGGGCAACAGGGCACCTTTTTGATGTGGCTTTTTTACACTTCCATTTTCGGGTTTATTTTGATAAAAACAACTGCCCGCAAAAACCCGCTGGTAATGGTCTTTCTCGTACTGGTGCAATGTTTTCTCCTGCTTATCCTGCTTAAAAAAAGCCCCTTTTCTATGATCTGGCACATTCACGAAGAAGTGCCAATTGGATTTATGCCGCAAGACGGCGCCGGGCTTAATCCCTTACTGCAAAACCCCTGGATGGTAATCCACCCCCCTACCCTGTTTGTCGGATACAGTTCCACAGTTGTTCCATTTGTATTCGCAATGGCAGCCATGGTTACCCGCGACTATCAAGGTTGGATAAAAGCCGCACGCCCCTGGTTGATTTTTAATGTGATGATCCTGGGAACCGGTATCATTATGGGCGGTTACTGGGCCTACACAACCCTGGGATGGGGCGGTTACTGGGGATGGGATCCGGTAGAGAACGCCTCGTTAGTCCCCTGGATTTTTGGTCTTATTCTAATGCACGGAATGTTGATACAGGGAAAACGTAAAGCGCTGGTTAGAACCAATTTCTTGTGGGCAGGGCTTATATTTTTAACCATGCTTTGGGGGTCCTATTTAACCCGCTCCGGCGTATTAACAGATTTCTCGGTGCACTCATTTGCCCCCTCCGGGTTAAGTTTGTATATGATAATTTTTCAAATTTTATTTACCGGCATATTTGTGGCGGCGCTCATTAGCTTTTTGAATTATTACCATAAAAGCGGCGAAAAACCGGTCGCCTTTGGCGATGGTCTTTTCAATCGCGAAACCTTTATATTTTTCGGAATGGCAACTTTGATTTTAGTTGGCCTGTTTGTTTTGTTAGGCACTTCCGCCCCGCTGTATACGCAGTGGTTTTCGACACCGGCCAGCCTTTCTCCCGATTTTTATAACACGATGATTATTCCTTTAGCGGTCTTTATGTTTATCGCGGTTGGCATTGCACCGCTGTTAGCATGGAAAACGTCCGAATTTCGCAACGTAAAAACCGCATTGATTAGCGCTGCCGGGGCACTTGTTTTAACGTTATTAGCGGTTGCAGGTGGCTTAGGGCCAATGGAGTCGATTGGAGAAAACACCCCCTATTTTGTTGCTGAAGGCACTGCAACGCCGGAATTCGTCTCCAGCGTTCGGGATACTTTATTTAACTCAACGTTAAAATATTCTCCGTATTTTCTCTTTTTCTTAGCGGCGTTTGTCATCATTATTAATGGAAAAACCGCCTATACGTTTGTAAAAAACAATTATACAAAAGCCGGTGGTTACATCGCGCATGTCGGTTTAGGGTTTATGTTGATTGGCGTTATTACCTCTTCAATTTACGATACCAGCGAAAAAGTAATGCTGCCACGCGGCGAATTTCATCAAACCGAGTTCGGATATGATATTAAATTTGTCAATTTTGTTGATATGCCCGATGGGCGTGATCGCGTAAAATTGATTGTAAAAACCCAGCACGGCAGCGAGTACGAAGCCTTCCCTCAATTTTACTATAGTGATTATTCCAAAGCGTACATGATTTCCCCGGATGTAAAGGTGCAGTTTGCGAAAGATATTTATATTTCTCCAATCTCTTTTACACCGGCACAATTCGCCAACCAAAAAGAAATCAAATTGGGCAAAAAACAATCGCAATCAGTCGATAATTTGAAAATCACATTTAACAAATTTGACGTGCAAATGGGAGGAAATTCGCAAATTGTCACCGCCGATTTAACCGTGGAAGTAACCGAAGCAGGATATCCGAAAGCATACAATGTGCTCCCGGTCTTAAAAGCGGAAAACGGGCAAATGCAAAGCACTGAAGTAGCGGTTCCCAATTCTGCCTACAAAATTAAAATCGCCTCTGTTAACGCCAGTTCCGGCGAAGTACAATTAGCAGTGATGGCACCAGGAGGCGACGAGAAGGAAGCCAAAGACATGCTGGCAATCGAAGTCAGCGAAAAACCGTTTATTAGCATCCTCTGGTTTGGCACCATTATTTTTATATTCGGATCGTTTATTAGTATGGTAAACCGGGTGCAAAATATCTCTAATAAACGACGGAAGTAAATCCGGAAGCGATCCAAACCTTTGCGGTTTTTGCGAAATGATTTAAGTAATGAGAGATTCAAATGTCTGACAGATGATAAAACCCGCAGTAATAAACCTCAAAGGTTTTACTGAAAATAAATTATTAAAATAATAAGGGCGCAAACTACATGCGCCCTTATTATTTTATGAGATTTGGATTGAAGGATACTTATCGTTATATTTTTAGGTTTAAAAAATTAGATTTTTGCCTATGAAATCAAAGTCAGCAAAACCAAAAAATAAAGCAAGCTCTAGCAGGAAAACCAAAACGAAAACCGTTCACAGCAGAAATTTACAATCCGAAGAAATGCAAGGGCTTCTGATTTTTGCTGCCGGCGTTCTGGTGTTTCTTTCTATTCTTAGTTATCATCCAACCGATCCGATTTTCGGTAATAATTCCCCTCTTAACCAGTATGATGCGGTTAAGAATTGGCTAAACATCGTCGGTGCAACCATTGCCTGGTTGTTTTTTACCCACACATTCGGTTACGCCTCTCTAATATTTCCAATATACTTGATGGCATTTGGCCTTGCCAAAATGGTGAAAACAATTCCCATAAAAAAACTAAACTATGTTTTTTTTATTGGTTTATTTTGGGCATACTTTATCGCCCTGGTGCTGGCCATGCCGGAGTCGCTAATGACCGGCGGATTCTCGCGAAGTTACTATCCCAGCGGTTTGATTGGCGGTATGTCCACCGATATGATAACCCGGTTTTTTGGCCGGTTTGCCCTGGTGTTTTTATCAGCCATTTATTTGTTAATATTGTTAATGGTTACGTTCGATTTCCGGATTTCCATTTTATCGATCCTCCTGGGCAAGGGCGTTAAATCCAGTACTTCTTTTGTCAGCGATTCTTCCAAAAAATTGGCGGCCTCCATCAAAAACGTTTCGGAAAAAGTAAAAGATGTTCAATGGCTGCCGGAAACGCCGGAATCCCGGGAAGCAAATTCCACCAATTCTCGCGAGAATGAGTCGCCGGATTATTATGAAGAACCGGATTACAACCAACCCGATTCCCAATTTGAAGATATACCTTTTGAAGAGAATATTGTAATGCCGGGTAGTACCCCCTCCGGTAACAAATCACCTTCAAAAACCAACGACATTGCGCCGCCGCCGGATAGAGACATTCGCACGATGGATGAGCCACTCCCGGAACATGTCCAGCAATTTCCAGTGCCGGAAGGCAACTATTCCGAAGATATTGGCCTGGGAGATTCGCCGGGCGTTCAAACAGAACTGTCCTTTCAACCGGAAGAAAATCCCATCGATTATGATGCAGAGGTAGAAGAAGCATTAAGCAAATACCAGCTTCCGCCCCTGGATTTTTTGGATGAAGATGACTCCAGCGCCAAAATTTCTCGTGATGAGTTAATGGCAAATGCCGATTTGCTGGAAAATACCCTGGCGCAATTTAACGTGAAGGCATTTGTCAAAAAAGTAATCGAAGGACCGGTTATTACCCTTTACGCCGTGCGCCCGGCAGAAGGCGTTAAAATTAACCAGGTGGTTAGCCTCTCGGATGATTTGGCGCTGGCAATGCGCGCCAAAGGAATTCGCATGATTGCGCCGATTCCCGGGGAAGCTGCCATCGGTATCGAAATTCCCAATCGGCGGCCATCGACGGTTTACTTTAAAACAGTTATGAAATCCGAAAAATTTGCCAATCACAAAGGCCAGCTTGTGTTGGGAATGGGTAAAACAATCGGCGGCGAAGTATTTTGCGCCGATCTCGCCAGAATGCCCCACTTGCTGATTGCTGGTTCCACCGGTTCCGGGAAAAGCGTTGGTATCAATACAATAATTGCAAGCATCCTTTACCGGGTGCCGCCCAGCGATGTGAAATTCGTTATGATCGATCCCAAAAAGCTGGAACTTACACTCTATGCGAAGTTGAAAGATCACTATCTCGCCTATTGTCCTGATATTGATGAAATTGTCATTACTCACCCGCAGAATGCCATCCTGGTGCTCAAAAGTGTTGTTAATGAAATGGAAGAGCGCTATGACATTCTCTCCAAAATGGGCGTTCGCGATATTGTTTCCTATAATAATCGAGTGCAAAAATTCCGCGACATGGATGATAACCCGGATAATTACCGCAAATTGCCCTACATTGTCGTCATTATCGATGAGTTAGCGGATTTAATTTTGACCGCCTCCCGGGAAGTGGAAGAACCAATTACCCGTTTGGCACAGATGGCGCGCGCTGTCGGTATTCACTTAATTGTTGCCACCCAGCGGCCTTCGGTGGATATTTTAACCGGTTTAATCAAAGCAAATTTTCCGACACGAATTGCCTACCAGGTAGCCACTCGCCCGGATTCAAAGGTTATTTTGGATATGTACGGGGCCGAAAAATTGATCGGAAATGGCGATATGCTATTTCTGCCGCCGGGCACGGGAAAACCGGTTCGCTTGCAAAATCCCTACGTTTCCACGGAAGAAGTGGAGAAAATCATTCAACATGTCCGCCAGCAGCCTAAATTTCCACCGTACGAGCTAAAGTTAATTCGCGAAAAGGCCGCACCCAGTGCGGCTGCAACCAAAAAAGTTCAACAAGACGACCTGTTCGAAAAGGCAAAATCAATTGTTATCCGCCATCAGCAAGGATCGATTTCACTGTTGCAGCGTAAACTAAAAATCGGTTATGCCCGTGCTGCCCGCCTAATCGATGAGTTGGAAGATGATGGCGTTGTAGGGCCGGGACAGGGCAGCAAAGCAAGAGACGTGTTGATCTCAACCTATGGCAATGATTAAAGGTATCCCGTAGTTCAAACGATAATTGTCTAACTTATGATCTTATAAAAGATAAGCTAAGATATTTCCATTTTCCAGCGGATCACTAAATCCAACGGGCAGAAAATCTAAAATCATCCGTTGGATTTAGTGATCCGTTGGAGAAAATTTGAAGGACGAATCCTCGAAAATTCGCTTAAAAAATCCAAAAACGAAGGTAAATCATGAAAACTATAAACATCACTTTTATTAGAATAATTGTTTCCGTCTTCCTGGTAACGTTTTCTATGGATGCGGCAAATGTAGAGAAAATTGTTAAAAAAGTGCAAAAAAAATACCGCTCCACAAAAACCATCCGAATCCAGTTTAAAGAAATTTCAACGTTTCAATTGACTGGTACAACAACGGAAGTGTCCGCAACCTTACAAATGGAAGGCAAAGAAAAATTTCGCCTGGAATCCGAAGACCAGGTATTGGTTAATAACGGAAATACGATGTGGCGTTTCAACAAATTAGACAGCCAGGTGCTGGTAGACCATGCAAAGCAAGACCAACAAGATGCTATGCTGAATAGCTTGTTGTATAAAATAAGCGACTATTACTTCAGCGAGCTTATTACTGAGAAAAAAGAAGAAGGTGTTAAAAGATACGTCATCAAATTGACACCAAAACCGGATGAACAAAGTTTTTTTACCGCCATCAAAATCGAAGTTCGGGATAAATCCTGGGAAATTGACCAGTTGGTTTACACCTGTCTCTTATACACATCTGACGCTGCCGACGAGC